>CAZZGU010000018.1:0-19601 GCA_964653755.1 uncultured Nigerium sp.
GAACAGGACTGCGAGGAACCAGAAGGTGACGGACGTCTTCCAATCCCGGGCCGCGGTGTACTCGCCGATCGCCTTCACCATGCCCGACTCCAGGCCGTAGATCACGGCTGCTGCGGACGACCACGCGAAGCTGCGCCACGCGGGGCGTCCGCGCGCCCCCATCACCGCGAGCGCAGCGGCGACGGCGAACCCGACGAGCGTGCCACTGACGAGCCGGGTGTCGTCGAGCACCTCCTGGTCGGGCGCGAAGCGCACCGCGACGAGGGCGAACCACAGCGTGCCGGCGACCGTGAGACCGACCGCCCCCCACATCTTCCCGGGGACACGGTGGCGCTGGACGCGGCTGGCGAGGATGACCGTCCACGGCACCGTGAGAATCGCGACCGGCTGCACGACCGTGACCGGGGCCAGGAGGAGCGCCAGCACCTGCAGTCCGGCGCCCACGCCGCTGAGGCCCAGGCCCGCCCACCAGCGTGGCGAGCGGACGAGCGCCCACAACTGGTTGCCGCCGAGCGACTCCTGCGTCGCAGAGTCCCCGGACTGCTCGCCCACGGCGTAGTGCTGGACGGTCGCGGCCACGGCGAGGAAGAGCGTCGCGACGACCGTCAACGTCACGGCCAGAGGAATGTTCTGCTCCATGGCGACGCCTCAGAAGGGCCAGAACAGCGGAACGAGCAGCACCCCGGCGGCGCCGTAGATCAGGAGCAGGGGCAGGCCCAGTTTCCAGTAGTCACCGAACCGGTAGCCGGCTGCCTCCATCACCATCAGGTTGGCCGGGGTGGCGACCGGGGTGAGGAGCGCGCCTGCCGCGAAGACGGCGACCGCCAACAGGACGGGCATCGGCGAAATCCCCATCTGCGAAGCCGCGGCCAGCCCGATCGGGATCACGATGAGAGCGGTGGCCATGTTGCTGATGAGTTGGCCGAGGACGGCGGTGATCAGGAACAACCCGATCAGCAGGGCGTGTGGTCCGAACGGCTCCACCACCGAGACGAGCCGCTCGGCGAGGGTCTGGGCGGCGCCGCTGGAAACCATCGCGGCTGACAGGGCCATCATGCCTCCGACGAGGATGACGGTTGTCCAGGAGATCCCGCGGTACGCCTGGTCGATGGTGAGCACGCCCGACACGATGAGGGTGATCGCCGCGACGAGCCCTGCCACCGGGGCGGGGACGATGCCCGTCGCCAGCAACAGCACCATGCCTGCGAGGACGCCGAGTGCCCGCTTGGCGCCGGGCCCGAACGGGACCGCCTGGCGGCGTACGGCGTCCGGGTCATCGACCGCGATGAGGTTGGGATCCTGAGCGGCGTTCTGGAGTGCCTCCCAGGAGCCCTGGAACAGCAGTGAGTCACCGGCGACCAGGGTCGCAGTCCCAGGCACGTCGAGGCCCTTGCGATGCACGGCGGCGACGACGAGTTGGCCGCTCTCGGTGAGCATTCCCCGGTAGGCCTCGTCGCCGATGAAGGCCGACCGCGGCGGAATGAGGAATTCTGCGACACCGCCGCCGCGACCCATGAGCGGGGCGGCCGGCGAGTCGACGCCGTAGTGGGAGCCGAGCGTCTCCCCGTGCTTGCCGAAGTCCCGCAGGCTGCGGGCGGACGTCCTGCGCGGCACGAGCCGCGCACCGAAGAGCACCACCATGAGGATCGTCGCGAGCACAAGCGGCACGCCGATCGCGGCAATGGTGAACAGGCCGACGTGCCCCGCCCCGCTCGCCTCTATGTAGTCGGCGATGACGACCGTCACCGGGGAACCCGTGAGCATCAACAGGGAGCCCGCGTGCGCGGAGAATGCGGCGGGCAGGAGGAGTTCGGACGGCGAGCGTCCGCCCCGCATCGCGATGGTCACGACGACGGGCGTCAGCGCGGCCACGGAGCCGTTCGGGCTGATGAGCGCGGTCAGCAGGGCGACCATGAGCATCACCACGACCATGAGCCGCGTGGGGCTGTCGCCCGCGTGCCGCATGGCGAAGTTCCCCACCCAGGCGGTGACGCCGGAGGCGTCCAGGGCCTCGCTCACCACGAACAGTGCGGCGATGAACAGGATCGTCGGGTCACCGAAGCCCGCCATGGCCTCGGTGAGCTCGAGCACGCCGGTCGCCCACAGGGACAGGGGGACGAGCAGGGCCACCACCGCGACGGGCAGGCGGTCCCAGATGAAGAGGACGACGGTGACCGCCAGCACCAGGAGCGTGATCACGCTGTCGGTCATGGGGGTCCTCCTGCGCCTGGGTGGGGAGCCGCCTTCCGCCGCGGCGGTGGCAGATGGGGAAGGGTCGAGGGTCCTGGTGAGCCCGGTGAGGTCAGCCCTCGGAGCCGGCCAGTTCGGTGGCGAGCGCCTTCTCGTCGGCGTCCGACAGCGAGGTCTTCAGGACCGTGCCGCCGAACTCGGCGATCCCGGCCGCGAACTTGTCCTCGGTGACCTTGGTGGCCATCACCACGAGGGCGGCCTTGCCCGGCTCCAGGAGTCCGTCCACGCGGTCGCGCAGGCTCCGGTTGATGCCGGACTTGCTGGCCAGACCCATGACCGCGCCCCACGCGCCGCCGACGAGGAAACCGAATCCGGGGACGAGGAAGAGCAGACCGATGATCATCCCCCACAGGGCCCCGCCCGACGCCGAGACGCCCACGATCGAACCGGGGGTGTCGATGTGCTTCTTGCCGTCGGCATCCACACGGACGACCGCGAGCCCGGTCAGGTTGAGGACGAAGTCGCGCTGGAGTTCGAGCACCCTGGCGTTGGCGCGCTCGGCGGTGGCGTGGTCGTCGTAGCCGATGATGATGAGTTCGGACACAGCAGGTCTCCTCAAGGGTTGGATGGTGGCATCACGGATGACCCAATCTCCCCCCCGGGGGGCGGGCCAACATCACCCGCCACGGGTAATCCGTCCCGGCCTGCCCGGCGGGACGATGGGGACGTGCCCCGGAATGCCCGGGGCGACCAGAGTGGGAGGGGTCCGTTGATGAGCGACACCACCAAGACAGGCACGAGTTTCGTGATCTCCCCACGGGTCTGGCTGGGGTTGGCCATCGCGGCGATCGCCTTGGCCTTCATCCTCCAGAACCGGCAGCCCGTGGCCATCAACCTGTTGCTCCTGTCTCTGACCGCCCCGTTGTGGACGGCGCTGACCGGCATCTTCGCTGCTGGCCTCGCTACCGGCTGGCTCCTGTCGCGCCGCCGGAAGTGAGCGGCCAGCGGCCCCCCTTGGAGTTGCTGATCCAGATCGAGGGGGACCTCTCCTCCGACCTGCTCACGGAACTGGCCGGTTTCGAGACCCACCCGGTGGCAGGCGGGACGGTCCTGCACGGCCAGGTGCCGGACGCCTCGGCGCTCTGGGGCATCCTTCACCGACTCCGGCGGGCGAGCCTTGAGATCCGGTCGGTCGAGCATCTGATCACGCTGCCGCCCGCCGAACACCCGCTCTCTGCCTCGGCCCCGAGAACCTGGCCCGAACGACTGGTACGCATCGAGGTGGAAGGGCACGCTGCCGGGGTTGTGTCGGACGCCGTGGTCTGCGATGCCGTCTTCCCGACCCCACCATCCACCACGCTGGTGATGCGCATCTCCAGCGACGAGGAGTTGTTTGCCGTCCTGGCACGCCTGGAGGGTCTCGCCCTGGACGTCCGCGAGATCAGGATTGTGTAAATGGCTTAAACGTCTCCGTGTGCAACGCTGGCGAATCCCTGACGGTGCTCTACGATGACCGCTATCATCCCCGGCCGGGAAGGGCGTGTTGTTGTGACGTCGCGCTCGCCTGCGCGCTCCCTGAACGAGACCAGACTCCGGGCGCCAACGCGCTCGGAGCACTTCGTGCGCAGGCCCCGGATCACGCGCCTTCTGGACGAGGCCGTCCAGCGTCCCGTGACGATCGTCACCGGACCGGCCGGTACAGGCAAGACACTGGCGGTCGCCGACTGGACGCGGGAGGGCAGCCTGCCCGGGCCCGCAGTCTGGGTTTCGTTGGACCGGGGGGACGGCATCCCCTCCCGCCTGTGGACGTCGATCGTGTCCGCCATCCTCGTCTCGGCCGGCCACCTCAGCGTCCACGGCCTGCAGATCCCGGACCAGCCCGACGCCGACTTTCTTGGGGCTGTCGCCGAGAACGTCGGGGGCTCCCTCGTCCTCATCCTTGACGACGTCCACGAGATCGACCCAGGCGTGGTGCTCGACTGGCTCGACAGTCTGCTCCGCTGGCCCCCGCAGGGGGTGCGCATCGTGATGGTCTCCCGCCACGATCCCCCACTCTCGTTGCAACGCCTGCGGCTGGAAGGGAAGCTGGCGGAGGTGCGGTTCTCGGACCTCGCTTTCACCACCGGGGAGTCGCGGGAACTGCTGGACGAGTGGGGGGTCAGGCTCAGCGCGTCAGCCCTGGAGAACCTCATGGGTACGACCGGGGGCTGGGCTGCGGCCCTCCGGCTGGCCGCGCTCACGCTCCGCGTCGCGGACGATCCTTCGGCCGCCATCGAGCGCTTCGGCGGCCCCACCTTTCTCGTGTCGGAGTACCTCTGGGACACGGTCCTGCGGCTGCTGCCGGACAACTACAGCGCCTTCCTGCTGCGCACGTCGATCACGAGCAGGATCTGCGCGCCGCTGGCGGTTGCTCTCACCGGAGAGGAACGGTCCGACCACATTCTGCGGACGCTGGCCCAGGAAGAGCTCCTCGTCCAGGAACTGGAGGGGACCGGATGGTACCGGACCCACTCGCTCCTGACCGAGGTCCTGCGAGCGCGTCTCCGGGCGGACCGCCCCGACCTGGCGCGCGACCTGCACCGGACGGCGGCCCTGTGGTTCGAGGAGAGGCAGTCCTGGCTGGAGTCGCTCCGGCATGCCCTCGCCTCCGGCGACTGGGACTTTGCCGGCATGATCGCCACCCGGTCCGGTGCCATCACCCTCTTCGGCCCTGATCGGGAGGGGTTTGTCGAGTTGATGGCGCAGGTACCCGGCGGACCCGCCTCGGATCAGCCCGAACTCATGGCGGCTCTCGCCGTGGCCGCCTACAGCCGCCACGATTCCCGGCTGGTGGCCCCCCTCATCGCCCGCGCCGAGGCGGCCGTCGCCGTGCTGGGAGAACCGCGGCGCTCGATCGCCACCCTGGTGCTCCGCACGGTGGCGGCCTCCCAGGCGCATCGCGAGGGAGACGCCCCCGCGATGGCGCGCGCCGCCGTCCGGGCAGACGAACTGCTCGCGGGGCTCAGCGCGGCCGACGCCCCCGGCTGGTCCCACATCCGGGGGATCGCGTTGGCCATGCGCGGGGCAGCCGAACTCTGGTCGGGCCACCCCCAGACCGCCCTCGACCTGCTCGACGAGGCCGTCACCGCCTACCCCGTCGACCAGAAGAACGGCTACTCCGAGGTCTACTACCGCGGCATCATGGCGCTGGCCCAGAACGGGATCGGCGCCTTCGCCGACGGCCGTGCGACTGCTGCCGCTGCGCTCGACTCGGCGCACCGGTGGGGGCGCAGTCGCACCTACGAGACCCAGTGGGCCTGGCTGGCACTCGCGATGACCGACGTCTACGCGGGCAACGGCGAGGCTGCCAGGGCCGCGTTGGCCGCGTGCGACGAGGCCGGCGGCGCCCGCCTGAATCCTTTCGTGCGGGCCTCGATGCGTGTCCTGCGGGGGTGGCTCGCCTACCTGGCGGGCGACGTGGCCGCGGCTCGGAGGCAGCTTGCTGAGGCGGACGCCTGGCTGGCCGAGCACCCCGCGTTGGCGACGTTCCACAGCCAGCTCACCGCGCTGCGCGTCGACGTGGAACTCGCCGCCGGCAACCCCGACCGGGCCCGGGCAGCGCTCGAGGCGTACGACCAGACGTTGGAGGCGGACTCCCCGGACCCGAAGCCGTTCCCGGACGCCGTCACCACCTGCCGCGCCCGGCTGCTCCTCGCGACGGGTCGACCCGAGGAGGTGCGCCCCACCCTGGCGCACCTCCTGGACCACCCTGGGCTCCAGGGCGCCCGGTCGTGGCTCACGGTGGCCCTCGCCGAGGACCGCCTTCGCCACGACTCCCGGGCCATCGAAGCCTTGTCCCGCGCGCTCGACATCGCCGAGGCCCAGGGCGTGTTCCTGCCCTTCGTCCATCCGTCGCCCGCGCTGGCGTCCGCGCTGCGACGCCACCTTGAGGTCGTCGGCACCCACCGCCAGCTCGTCCAGCGCGCGCTGGCGTCCGTGTCCGGCCAGACGAGCGCTCCGGGTCGGACGCCGGCGTCCGAGCGGCTCACGGAGCGGGAACTGGCGGTGCTGGCCTTCCTGCCGACCATGGGATCCAACGCGGAGATCGCCCGGGCGTTGAGCATCTCGGAGAACACCGTGAAGCAGCACCTGAAGTCGATCTTCCGCAAGCTGGGGGTCACGAGCCGACGCGATGCCGTCCGGGTGGCTCGGGATCTCGGCCTGGTCCCCTGGCTTGCCCCAGGGGCTTCGGCCCCCCTCAGGGCCCCGCTTCCTCCGGGCGGGAGTTGAGCAGGTCCAGCCCGAGGCGCTGGGAGAGGAAGCGGGCGACCCGTTGGCCCCGCACACTGTTGCCCGCGGCGTCCAGAGGTGGGGAGAAGGTCCCCAGACCACCCTTGCCGGGTGACACGGTGACGATGCCCCCGCCGATCCCGCTCTTGCCCGGCTGCCCGACAAGGTACAGCCAGTCGCCGGAGGTCTCGTAGAGCCCGGCGGTCATCATGACGGCCAGGACGGGGTGGCAGAGTCCCTCGGCGATGACCCGTGCGCCTGTCACCGGGTTGACGCCCCCGTCGGCGAGGGTGGCCCCCATCGTGGCCAGGTCACGCGCGGTCACCCGCAGGCAGCTCTGCCGGGTGTAGAGGTCGAGGGCGACGTCAGGAGGGCAGCCGAGCAGGCCCCGGCTGTGGAGCAGGTGGGCCGCCGCGCGGTTGACATGGTTGGTGGCGGACGCCGACGCGTACACCTCCTCGTCCACCTCGAGCGGGCGCCCGGCGAACGCCGACAGTCCGCGCTGCAGGGCGTCCCACTTCGCCTCGCCGTCCCCGGGGAGGAGGCTGGTGGTGACGATGGCGCCCGGGTTCACCATGGGATTGGTCCGACCGTCGGCCGACCGCTCGACGGCGGCGAGCGCGTTGAAGGCCAGCCCGGTGGCGTTGACGCCGATCCGGTCCCGGGCGGCGTCCGGCCCCAGGGCCTCGCACACGAGCGCGAACACGAACGGTTTGGCCACGCTCATGATCGTGAATCCCACGTCCGCGTCGCCGGCGCAGTGGGCCGCGCCGCCCACGTCGACCACACACACCCCGAACAGGTCAGGGTTGGCGCGGGCGAGGGCCGGATAGACCGGCGACGGCGTCCCTTCGGCGACCTCGCGGTAGCGCGCGTGGGCTGCTTCGACGAGTTCGTCCACCGCGGGAGGCGCCGGCAGGCTCCCCGTCGAGACGAACGGGGAGCCTTCGGCGTCCGGGAGCCGGATCACGGCATGCCGTCCTGGCTCAGGGCACGCTGGGCGGGTAGCCCGGCCCGAGCGGGATGTCGAGGGCGAACCAACCGAGGAAGAGCACCGTCCAGACCACGAGGAGCGTGATCGAGTACGGCAGCATGAGCGCCACCACCGTGCCGATGCCCGCCTTCTTCTGGTACCGCTGGGCGATCGTCACGATGAACGGCAGGTACACCATGAGCGGCGTGAGCGCGTTGACGGGCGAATCGGCCACGCGGTACGCAGCCAGCAGGGTCTGCGGGGCCACTCCGAGCCGCATGAACAGCGGCACGAAGATGGGCGCGAAGATGGCCCACTTGGGCAGCGACCCCGGCATGATGAAGTCGAGCAGCACGATGACGACGATGAAGCCGATCAGCAGGGGGATCGCCCCGATGTTCGCCTGCTCGAGCACCCCGGCCAGCGACCCTGCGATGACCTGAGGCAGATTGGTCCAGTTGAAGAAGGCGATGAACTGGCTGATCATGAGCAGCATCAGGACCATGCCGCCGAGCCCGGAGAACGTCTTGGTGATCGCCTTGATGATGTCGCCGCTGCCCTTCATCGTGCCCGCCCCGACGCCGTAGGCCGCGCCGGAGACGAGGAAGGCCAGCATGATGATGAACAGCAGGCTGTCCATGAACGGCGTGTTCCCGATGATGTCGCCCGTCTCGGGGTCGCGGAGCGGCGCGCCCGGCAGGAAGGTGGCCAGGGCCACGATGGTCAGCACGATCCCGAAGCCGATGAGGGCGAACCGGGACCCGCGCTTGTCCGCCTCGGCCGGCAGTTCGGCCGCGTCGGTGTGGACGACCGCGCCCGCCTCGGGCGTCCACGGCCCGAGACGCGGCTCGACGATCCGCTCCGTGATGACCGCCGCCACGAGCGCCATGATGAACGACGACGCCACCATGAAGTAGTAGTTCGCGACGATCGTGATCGGCTCACCGCCCGCCAGCGCGAGGGACTCGTTGGCGATCTCGGTGATCATGGCGTCGGTCGGGGTGAGCGAGATGTTCACCATGAAGATGGCCGCCACCCCCGCGAAGCCGGCGGCCAGGCCGGCCAGGGGGTGGCGTCCGACACTGGCGAACGCTGCTGCGCTCAGGGGGATCAGGATCAGGTAGCCGGCGTCCGAGGCGACCGACGACACGACGCCGACCAGGATGAGGATGAAGGTGAGGGCCCACGTCGGGGCCGCGCCCACGAGCTTTCGGATGAGCGAGCCCAGGAGGCCCGACTCCTCCGCGACGCCCGCGCCCATCATCGCGATGAACGTCACCGCCACGACCCCGAAGCCGGCGAAGTTGTTGACGAACGAGGAGAAGATGAACCGGATGCCCTCGACCGAGAGCAGGCTCTTGATGGGGATGACCTCCTCGACGATCGTCCAGTCCTCGTCATAGGGATCCTGCGGCACCGTCACCCCGGGCTGGGTGGTGTCCTCGTAGTAGTCATACTCCGTCCCCGTGGACACGGGGACGGCGATCTGCTCGGTGATGCTCACCCCGGCGAGGGCCAGCCCCCAGGAGAGGACGATCACGAGCACGATCAGGTAACCGAACATCAGGACCGGATGCGGGACCTTGTTCCCGATCTTCTCGACCGCGGCGAGAAGGCCCTTGGGGGCCTGCTGGGCCTCGTCTGCGTGTGCGGTGGCCATGGCCGTTGCTGCCCGTCAGGCCTTGAAGTTCAGGGCCAGGTCGATGAGCAGGCGGGTCCCGAAGCCTGTCGTGCCCTGGTTCGTCCACTTGCGGGGGGCGGACGACTGCGCCGTGCCTGCGATGTCGATGTGCGCCCACGGGACGTCGCCGACGAATTCGTTCAGGAAGAGCGCGGCCGTGATGGACCCCGCGTTGGCCCCGCCCATGTTGCGCAGGTCGGCGAGCACCGAGTCGAGTTCGCGACGGTAGCGGTGGGCGAGCGGCAGCTCCCACACGGGCTCGTCGACGCGCTCGGCCGCGGCCTTCACCTGGTTGATGAGGGCCTCGTTGTTGCCGATGACGGCGGCGATCTCCGTGCCGAACGTGCGCATCGCGGCGCCCGTCAGGGTCGCGATGTCGACGATGGCGTCGACGGGCTCCTCGGTGGCGAGCACGAGGGCGTCGCCCATCACCATGCGCCCCTCGGCGTCGGTGTTGATGATCTCGACGGTCTTCCCGCCGCGCATGACGACGATGTCGCCCATCCGGAGCGCGGACCCCGACGGCATGTTGTCGGTGCACATGAGGTACCCCGTCACCTGGGCCTGGCAGCCCAGGTCACGCAGAACGGTCATCGCCGCGAGGATCGCGCCGGCGCCGGTCATGTCGTTCTTCATCACGGCGTGGACCTCGTCGCCGGGCTTCAGGGCCAGTCCGCCGGCGTCGTACATGATGCCCTTGCCGACCAGGGTCAGCTTGCCGGTGGGTTCCCCGTCGGGCCGGTAGATCAGCTTGACCATGGCGGGGGGCTCTGCGCTGCCGAGGTTGATGCCGAGCAGTCCGCCACAGCCGAGCTCGACCAGCGCCTCCTCGTCGAACCATTCGACCTCGAGGCCGGCGTCCGGGCCGAGTTCGACGGCCAGTTCCGCGATCTTCGTGGCGGTCAGGATGCCGCCGGGGGTGCCGGCCAGGTCGCGGGCGAGCTTCGTCGCCTTCACGAGCAGGACGCCGCGGGCGACGCCGGCCTCCAGGTCGGCGTGGGCCTCGTCTGCGACCAGGGCGAGGGACGAGAGCTTCGCGTCCGGGCCGTCAGCGCCGATCCGGTACACGTAGCGCGCGAGAGCCGCGCCCTCCACAAAGGCGGACGCGACGTCCGCGGGGGCGACCGAGGTGTCGGGCACGACGATGGCCAGGTTGTCGTGGCGTGGCACCGCGCGGGCCAGGAACGAGGCCACGTCGCGGAGGACTGCCGCGTCGGCGTCCGCCCGGGGGCCACCGCCGAGCAGCACGGTCACCGGCCCGTCGGCACAGACCAGAACCAGCGACGAGCCGACGGAGGCGTCGAAGCCCAGCGCCTGGGCGCGGGCCGACGAGAATCCGGAGGCACCGGGCGGCTCGTCGCCGGCGAAGACGACGTGACCCACTGCGGTGGCGTCACCGGCGTCGCCGACCGTGACGCGCAGGTCTCGGCGAGGGAGGCTGAACGGAGGGTAGGGGGCTGCGTGGGTCATGACGGCTCCTCGAGTATCAAGTTTGTGCGCGTGTCCGGGTTGTGCGCGTATCCAGGTGGTGGTGGCCAGGGTGGACGTTCCAGCGGGGAAGGCTCCCGGACGTCGCGCTCCCCTCGACGCTTGTTCGTGAGCGTGCCCTCCCCCGAGGGCCCGGGCATCCCCCGCCGGGGGTGGCCCCCGGCGGACAGCCCGCGTGAGCGAGTGGGTCAGGCCTGGGTCAGCGTGGCTGCGATGGCGTCGTCGGCGGTGCGGAGGTGGAGCTGTTTGCCCTCGACCGAGTACGTGGCGGCGGTCTCCAGGGCCGCGACCAGCTGGGCCTCCTGCTCCATCACGCCCGCCGGCTCGGGGCAGGCCATCATCGTCGCCGCGAGCGGGCCGACCTCGATCGTGCCGTCGACGGCCTTGAACGGCCCGGTGAGCCTGTTGCAGCCTCCGGAGCCCGCGAGGGTGCCGTCGGTGCCGAAGCTCACGGACGGCGGGGTCGGCGCCTCAGCCAGCACGCCCACCACGGCGCCCTGGCCGTTGTTGAAGCCGGTCACGCTCCACGTCGTGCCCGCGAGCTCCTGGCTCTGTGCGACGAACGAGGTGACGACCGCGCCGCTGGCGTCCGACAACGCCAGGCCGTCTCCGCTGACCGCGAACGTGCGGGCCGCGGTCAGCGCGGCGAAGTAGGCGGACTCCTGCTCCATGACCTCCGGCTCGCAGGCCATCATCGTGGACGCGATCGCCTCCGCGATCGTGATCTCCCCGCCCGTCACCGTGTAGGTGCCGCGGTAGCGGTTGCAGCCGCCAGATCCCGAGACCGCCCCGTCAGCGGTGAATTGCGCGGTGACCGACGTGCCCGCCACCGGCGGCTGCCCACCGACGGCGTCCGCCAGCCACATCGCGCCCACGAGGTCGCCTCCTCCAGCGGGAGTCGGGGACACCGAGGCACTGGCGCCGGCGGGGGCGGTCTGGGCGCAGGCGGTCAGCGCCAGGGAGGCGGCCACCAGGGCAAGGGGGAAAAGGTGTCGGGTCATGGAGTTCTTCCCTTCGAGCGGGTTGCTCGATGCTCCCGTGGTCCGCTCGCACGGGGATCCCCCGCCCCGGGTGAATCGCGACGCGCGTCCCGGACGCCAGAGTGGTCCCATGCACGAAGGGGCCGGGTGGGAGGGAGCCGGACAGACGGGCAAGGGTCAGGGTCAGGGTGGGCTCGCCCGCGAGCGCCGGTCGCTGCAGGTCTCCCTGGCTGCCACCACGGGGCTCGCCGCGCTCGCCGTCGGTTGGGGCTGGTGGGCCGGGTCGCAGGTGATCCTGCTGGACGGTGCGTACGCGCTCATCGGGATGGCGCTCACCTGGCTGTCCCTGCGCGCCTCGCGGGTCGCAGCCTCGGCGCCCAGCGCCCGGTTCCCGTACGGCCGCGAGGCCCTCGTCCCGTTGGCGATCGCGCTGCAAGGGTTCGCGCTGTTCGCGACGCTGGCCTACGCCGCGCTCGAGTCCGTCCGGGTGATCCTCGACGGGGGCGGGGACGTGGCGGCCGGCCACCTGCTCGCGTACGGTCTCGTGAGTGGGGCGGCGTCGCTGGCCCTGTGGCGGTTCCTCGCCCGCGCCGACCAGAGTTCGGACCTGCTCGCGGCCGAGGCACGCCAGTGGGCCGCGGCCGCGGTGTTCAGCCTCGTCGTCGCGGGCGGGGCTGTCGCAGCGACGGCCCTGCGCGCCCTCGGTTTCGGAGCCGCCGAGCCGTACGTCGACTCGGCCCTCGTGCTCGTGGGCTGTGCGCTGCTGATGCCCCAGCCGGCCATCCTCCTTCGCGGCGCGCTCACCGAACTCCTCGAAGGCGCCCCGGCCGACGACCTCCAGCGATCGGTGCACGAGGCGTTGACCGAAGTCCGCGAGCGGCACGGGCTCGCGGCGCCGACCGTCCGGATGACCAAGGTGGGCCGTAAGCTCTACGTGGACGCGGTCTTCCTCGTCGAACCCGGCCGCTGGACCGTCGACGAGGAGGACGCGGTGCGGCGCGAGGTGGCCGCCGCACTCGCGGCCCTGCCCCACGAGGTGCGGCTGGCAGTGGAGCTGACCACCGATCCGGAGTTGATGAGCTGAATGAGGCCTTGGCCGCGACGACCCCGCGCGTCGGTCTCGACGAATTGGACCGGCGCGGGCGTGGCTGCGGCCGTCTTCACCGGGCTGCTGGCCGCCGGCATCCGCCGGTTCCGGCGCTGGCGGACCCGCCCGGAGGACACGGTGTTCGAATGGCCCACAGGGCTGACCGAGGCCGAAGCCACGCGCCGCTGGCGGGCAGGACAGGCCAACGTGGCTCACCTCAAGCCGGTCCGCACGTGGGAGCACGTTCGGCGCGAGAGCATCTTCACCGTTTTCAACCTCAACCTCATCGGGCTCGCCCTCGTCCTGGGGCTGCTGTCGGCCTGGTGGTCCGCGCTGGTGACGATCTTCATGCTGGGTCTGACCACCACCATCCGCGTCGCGCAGGAGCAATTCGCCGCGAGGCGCCTCGCCCGGTTCCGGGCGGCGACGACCACCCGCTACTCGGTGATCCGTGACAGCAAGCTGCGCAGCGTCGACCCCGACCGGGTCGTGCCCGGGGACGTTCTGGTCGCCGGCCCCGGCGACCAGATCCTCGTCGACGGACATCTCCTCGGGCCTGGCAGTCTCACCCTGGACGTCTCTGCGCTCACCGGGCGACGCGAGTGGCAGCGGGTGAGGCCGGGCGGTGTCGTCCACGGCGGCACCTTCTGCATCACGGGACGATCCGCGTACCGCGCCGAACGGGTCGGCGCCGACCGGCTCGTGCACTCGAGGCTGGCCGTCCGGCCCCTGCTGGCAGCCCACCGCACCCCACTGGAACGCCTGGTCGCCCGGGTGCTCGTTGCGCTGCTCGTCCTGGTGGTGGTCTACGCCGGGCTGCTGCTCGCGGCGTTCTTCCGGCTCGACATCGGCGCCACCGGCGAGGTCTTCGTCGACGCCGCGCCCGTCATCTTCAGCCTCGCCCCCAGCGGGCTCTACCTCATGATCATCGTCAGCTACGCGACCGGCACGGCCGACCTGGCGCAACGCGGCGCCCTCGTCCACAGCGCCCGTTCGGTGGAGTCGCTGGCCACGACGACCGTCCTCTGCTTCACGGAGGTGGGCATCCTCGCCGGCACGTCCATGGAGTTGACCGCGCTCACCGGGGCGGACGGGGAGGCCGTCCCGGAGTCCCGGCTCAGGCAGGTCCTCGGCGACCTGGCGCGAAGCACGTCCGCCCCGAGCGCGGTGGCGCGCCTCCTGGCGGACGCCTTCGACGGCGAACGCCGGGCCGTCCGCGAGGAGGCCAACCACCTTGCCACGCTCGGGTGGACCGCCATCGCCTTCGGGGAGGCGGACGCCCAGGGCCTCTATGTGCTGGGCGAACCCAAGGCCCTCGCGGGACACCTGGCGCCCCGGGAGGAAGGCCCGGACGTCCTGCCGGCGGACGACCTGCGGGCGGACGAGTTGCTGGCGGACGACGGGGACGCCGCCCAGGAAACCCTCATCCTGGCGCACCTGCCCGAGCGGGCCCCCCTCACCGACGCCGCAGGCCGCCCCCGGCTCCCGGACGGGCTCGTCGTGCTCGGCACGGTTCGCTTCCGCCGACACCTCCGGCCGGAGGCGATGGCCGTTGTCCGGGCGTTCGAGGCCGCCGGCGTCCGGGTCAAGGCGTTCGCCGCAGGCCGGGCAGCGGACGCCGTCGCCGTGCTCCGCGCCGCCGGGCTCAGCCCCGAGGATGAGGAGCGGGTCCTGTCGCGCGGCATGCTCTCGCGCAGCGGACTCGAAGCACTCCCCCGCTCGGAGTGGGGGCAGGCTGCGGCCGACCACAGCCTCTTCGGCGGACTCACGCCGTTGCAGGTCGGCGAACTCGTCCGCGCCTTGCGCCTGCGCGGGGAGGTCGTCACCGTGGTCGGCGACGGCGTAGGCGACCTGCCCGCCCTCACCGAGGCGAACCTCGCCGTGGCCCAGCCGGCCAGCACACAGGCCGCGCTCGGCCTGGCCGACATCGTGCTCCTCGACAACTCCCCCGGCGCCCTGCTCAAGGTGCTCGAGCAGGGGCAGGGGATCGTCCGCGGGTTGCTCGACGTCATCCGGCTCAACCTCACGATGGTGCTGTGCTCGGCCCTGCTGATCATCGCGGTGCGGACGCTCACCACCGGGTTCCCCTACGTCGCCGGGCAGGGCTCCGTCATCGGCGTTCTCACCGTCACCATCCCGTCGCTCGCGTTGAGCCTCTGGAGCAGGCCGGGGGCGGTTTCGCGGGCGAACTACTCGCGGATCCTGCTCCGCTTCGTCCTTCCCGCAGGGGTCAGCCTCAGCGTGGCCGCCCTCATCGTCTACGAGGTGGTCCTCCAGACGTCGGGCCGGGTCGCCTACGCCCAGTTGGCCGTCACCCACACCCTGATCTTCGCCGGGCTCCTGGTGAGTGTGGTGCTCCGACGGGACCGGCGCACCGCCCGACTCGCCGCCGTCCTGGCGAGCTTGTTCCTCCTGCTCCCGCTGGTGCCCTACGCACGGCGTCAGTTCCGCCTCGACTGGTTGCAGCCGGGCGGCTACCTGCTGGTCGCCGCGGTCGTCCTCGGCTGGCTGCTCGTGGTGCTGGTCGGCGGATGGCTGGCCGAGCGGCTCTGGCCCCTCGACCCGGTTCGACCCGCGGGGTCAGGCCGCATCCCGGTGTCAGGCAGCTTCGCCGAGGACGACCGTCGTCGGCACGCGTCCCCCCGGGCGCGCCAGCACCAGCTCGACACTGTCACCGACCTGAGCCCGGGCCAGCAGTCGCTGGAGCGTGAATGAGGTCGCCGGCCCTCCGGCGATCGACACGATGAGGTCCCCGACCCGGACGCCGGCGTCCTGAGCCGGGCCGCCCGGCGTGACCGCCTGCACGTACAGGCCGGCCTCGGCGTCGAACGCGGCCGCAACGACGGACGGAACCTCGGACAGCGCCAACCCGAAGGTCGGGTGCGTGGCCCGGCCCGAGGTGGTCAGCTCCTGGGTGACGCGCCGGACGGTCCCCGCCGGCACCGCGAAGCCGATGCCCACGCTGCCGCCACTGGCCACCCCGGTCTCGTCCGGCACCGTGGAGATGGCCGTGTTGATGCCGACGAGGCGTCCGGCACAATTCACGAGGGGCCCGCCCGAGTTGCCGGGATTGATGGAGGCGTCCGTCTGGATGCTGCCGGCCAGCACCGTCGTCCCGCCGGCGCCCATCGGGGCCAGGATGTCGCGGTCGAGGGCGCTCACGATGCCGGACGTCACGGTGCCGGAGAGCCCCAGCGGCGCACCCATCGCCACGACCCGCTCCCCCACCCGCAACCGCGTCTCATCGCCGAGGGCGAGGGTGGGCAGCGCGGTGGCGTCGATCTTCAGCACCGCGAGGTCGGTGCGCGGGTCGGTGCCGGCGAGGGTCGCCACCTTCAGTTCGCCGCTGCTGAGCAGGACCGAGATGCGACCGCGCGGGCCTGCGGTGTCGATGACGTGATCGTTGGTCACGATCGAGCCGTCGCTGGAGATGATGGCCCCGCTGCCCGAGCCGGCGCCGGTGGGGCCCTCGGCGAAGATCGTCACCACCGCCGGGAGCGCCCGCTCCGTGAGGGCGACCACGTCACAGGTGGGGCCCAGCGCCGTCCGGCTCACGGCGAAGCCGGCGACTCCGCCGCCGACGAGCCCCGCGGCGAGTGCGACCGCAACCAGGCCGGCGGTCCTCCGGCGTGGCGCGTGGGTTGGGGCGATGGATGGGGTCACGGTGTCCTCCCGGGTTGAGGGTTCGCGGCTCAGAGCAGGTTCGAGAAGAGGCGGGCGGCCGAATTCCGCAGGCGGCGTCCGCGGCTCCAGGCACGGACCTCCGCCAGCGTCAGCTCGCGGCAGTCGCGCAGGTCGTCGAGGAAGAGCTGCTCGTGCCGGGCGGCCACCGCCGGGTCGTACACCCAGACCATGAGCTCCTTGTTGATCCGCAGGCTGCGGATGTCGAGGTTGAGCGTCCCGATCGCGCACGCCTCACCGTCGATGGTGAGCGACTTCGCATGGAAGAACCCCCTCTCCCACTGCCAGAGGCGTCCGCCGGCAGCCAGGAAGGGTTCGAAGAACGACTCTGCCGCCCACCACGGGATCTTCTTGTCGAGCCACGACGTCGTCATGAGGTCGACCCGGACGCCCCCCGCCGCCGCGTTGATGAGCGCGTCCAGCGTCGTGGGGTCGGGGACGAAGTAGGGCGACTGGAGCTGGATGCGATCACGCGCCCCCGTGATCGCCAGCTGGTAGGAGCGGGTCACGGAGTTCCACGGGTCGTCGAAGCCCTGGTGCACGGTCTGCACCATGACGTCGCCGGCGGGCAGGCTCGCGTCGGGGTAGTACCGGGCGTCGAACAGGTTCTCCCCGTGAGCCTCGTACCAGCGGATGTCGAAAAGCTTCTCCAGGTCGGCGACGGCGGGTCCCGTGAGCCGGACGCCGGTGTCGCGCCAGGCGGGAAACCGTTTGCCACCGTCGATGTACTCCTGGCCGATGTTGAAGCCGCCGGTGTGCCCGATCTCGGCGTCCACGACGGTGATCTTGCGGTGGTTGCGGTAGTTGAGGCGGGCGATGCCGGTCATGTCGCTGCCCACGGTGGCCCCGGCTGCCGCGAGCTGCCTGAGTTCGTCCTTGGGGTAGCTGAAACATCCCACGTAATCGTTGAGGATCCGCACCTCGACGCCGGCCGCAAGCCGGTCGAGGAGGACGGCGGTGATGCGGGCCGTGAGGGCGTCTGCCTTCCAGATGAAGTAGCTCATGTGGATGAAGCGCTGGGCCCCGGCCAGGTCGGCCAGCAGGACGTCGAAGTACTCCTCGCCTGACCCGTAGATGTCGCAGGTGCGGGCGGGGAGCGGTGGGGTGGTCACCTTCTGCTCGATCAGGCGGACGTTGCGCCGGATCCACGGGCGTTCGACGGTGCGGACGAAGGCGTCCGACGCGGCGCGGTGGGGCGCGTACACGGCGGCCATGAAGCCGTCGACGATCCCTCGCAACCGGCGGGTGGCCGGGGACCGCTGGACGATCGACGGCCAGTTGCGTCCGAAGAAGAAGTAGACGAGCAGCCCGACGAACGGCAGGGCGATGAGCACGAGCAGCCAGGCGAGGGCCGCGGTGGGGTCGCGGTCCTCGCTCACGATGAGCAGCGCGACGCCGAACCAGTAGAGAAGGATGAGCAGGTCGAGCACGAGCCAGGCGTTGACTTCCAGGATCATCGGCGCGGCCTCCTCTGTGGTCAGGGGCGGGGTCAGTCTGCCGGGGCGAGATCCGGCCCACATCCCCCCGGACGGGTGGCCGGTCAGGTCAGGGCGTCGTCCGGTTGCCCGGGAAGGAGCAGGCGCCGGACCCCGGCCCGGGCGAACAGCAGCACCAGGATCAGGCCCGTGACGGCGAAGAAGCCGCCCAGCCTGACACTGTCACCGAACAGCAGCGCCACCAACTCCAGCACCACGAACTTGCTGCCGATCAGGATGAGCCACAGGAGCAGGCCCGCCACAACCTTCCCGATCGGCGTGCGGGCGCTCTTGAACCGGTTCTTCGCCCGGTTCTTGAAGAACACGACGATCTCGAGGACCACCTTGAGCAGGACGCTCGTGACCAGCGACAAGGTGAAGGTCTCGGTGATCACGGCGGGCATGTACTCGGCCGCGAGGTTGAGGACGACGACGTACACGAACACGTCAACGATGTCGACGGGGCTGACCAATCGCCTTCTGGTCGCTGGGGCGCGCCCTGGAGTGCCCGTCCTACCGGTCATGGGGTTCACCTGCCTCGCTCGCTGCGTGCCCAGTTTCACCGGCGCCCGCGGCGTCCGACATCCCTCGCGGGGGGTCGTCCCGCGTAAGGCGAGCCCTCGGCGAACGTAAGGCAGGCCCTCGGCGAACGTAAGGCAGGCCCTCGGCGAACGTAAGGCAGGCCCTCGGCGCGAATTAGGCGGGCCCTCGGCGGAGAGGGCGGGTCGCGCGCGTCCAGAGCTCCCGCGCGGCGTCCTGCAGGTGCCCGAAGCCGACGTCGTTGAGGTAGCCGCGCGCCTGGAGGTCCCGGTCCACGGACGCCACGGCGTCCAGGTAGGACGCCGGCGTCGGCCAGGACGCCAGCACCCGCTCGGCAGGGAACAGCTCCAGCGACCCCAGCGTGCCGCCCGTGGGCGACCCGGTGAAGGTGGCCACCGGGTGCTCGCTGATCCCGTAGCGCAGTCCGCCCCGCGCATTCCCGTCCTCGTCGCGGGCCAGCTCGCCGTCGCCGTCCACCGCGAAGAAGACCGACTCGGGCGCGGGCGTCCCGCCGGTCGCCCAGGCGACGACGGCGTCCAGCGCCGCGGTCACGGCCACCTGCAGCGGGAACATGTTGCCGGCCGCGACCTGCTCCGGCGTCATCAGGCGCGGCTTGCGTCCCGCCCGGACGACCTCGGTGTTGCTCGGCATCACGGGCGTCGTCACCTCGGTGTGCCCCGCGCCCGCGACGCACCAGTGGCGCCGCAGCGGTCCGTCCGCGAGGCCGGGCTCGCCCACGTTCTGGATGCCGAGCCCGCGGTACAGGTTCACGTCGCCCTCGCACGTGACCGTCAGCGTCGGCACCGACACCGGCGCGGCCTCGGCGCGCGGCACGACGGCGTACAGCCCGTTGGCCTGCACGGGCTCCTGCCGCAGGGGACGCTCGATGATCGAGCCGACGCTGCAGACGAACCCGTCCCACAGGCCGGGCAGCACGGGGTGGAAGTGGCGCAGCCACGTGTTGAGGAACTGCCCCGACTGCGACTGGCCCATGAGGACCAGGCACCGGGGGTCCACGCCGCCCAGCACAGGGCCACCGAGCACCGGGGCACCGGCCGGGTCGCGCAGGAGGCGTCCGGCCTGGGTGATGATGTCCCAGACGATGCCCTCCTCGCAGCCCTCGACGACGCCGTAGGGGTTGAAGTCGGCGCCGACGGGTTCGTGGGGGTGGGCGGGGTCGAGGTCCCACGACAGGGGCGCGTACCGGACGGGGTCGAAGATCTTCAGCGCGTCGATC
>CAZZGU010000019.1:0-8151 GCA_964653755.1 uncultured Nigerium sp.
TGGTTCCTCTCAATCCTGTTCGTCATCGGGGCGCTGGTCGCCACCGTCTTCACGCAGCAGGGTTACGCCACCGGTGCCGCCGAGATCGTGGTCGGCACCATGAACGCGGTGAGCCCGGTCGCGGCGGTCGCCTTCGGGATCGCGGTGCTGGGCGAAGGCGCCAACCTGACGCCGACGGCCTCGGTGATGATGCTGGGCGCCGCAGTGATCGCGATCTACGGAGTGGTGCTTCTTTCGCGCTTCCACCCGACCAAGCCCTGATTCCGCCGAGGGCCTGCCTTACGTGCGCCGAGGGCCTGCCTTACGTGCGCCGAGGGCCTGCCTTACCCGGGCCCTCGGCGGATGCCACCCGCAACGGGTGATGTCCGGGATCACGGGGTGGGGCACGGTTGTCGTGCCCACGTGGGCCCATTCTCAGGAGGGTGCAGCATGAACCCTGTTCTGGCCTTCGTCGTCGTGATGGCGGTGTGGACTGTCAGCGACTTTGTGGCCAAGAAGACCCAGTCGTTGCTGTCGTCGCTGTTCGTCGCGTCGATCATCTTCTTCATCGGTTTCCTCACCGATATTTTCCCCGCCGATTTGCTCACCAGTTCCTCGCTGCTGGGACTGGGCGGCACCGTGGTGGGATTCATCATCGTCCACCTGGGCACGCTCATCAGCATCGATGACTTCAAACGGCAGTGGAAGACGCTCGTCGTGGGTATCTCCACGGTCATCGGCATCGGCATCCTGCTCTGGATCGCAGGTTTCATCTTCGGCGGCGGACGCCGCGACGGTGCCTACGACGGCGTCGCGCAGGCACTCGACTACGTGATCGCCGGCGTCGGTTCGCTGAGCGGCGGCACCATCTCGGTGCTGATCATTCAGGAAGCAGCCCTCGACGTCGGACTGACCTCCGTGGCGATCTTCCCGGTTCTCATCGCAGCCTTGCAGGGCCTGATCGGCTTCCCGCTCACCTCGATCATCCTCCGGCAGGAGGCTGCCCGCCTCAAAGGCGAGTACCGCGCGGGCAACCTGACTCCGGCGGTCGTCGAGGAGGCCCAGGCCGTCACCGCGTCCAAGATGCCCGCCCCGCTCAGAACCACCGCGGGGACGCTCTTCATCACCGGCGCCGTCGTCCTGCTGTCGATCCTGATCAACGACCTGACCAACGGCGTCCTCAACACCTTCGTGGTCGCGCTCATCCTGGGCGTCACCCTGAGGGCCACCGGGATCTTCAAGCCCGGGATCCTGGGCGGCATCGACGCCTACGGCCTCATGATGCTCGCGATCATGATCCTGGTCTTCGGCCCTCTCGCAACGGTTGAGCCTGCCGACGTCATCGCGCTCGCCTTCCCGCTCTTCCTCGCGTTCTTCTTCGGCATCATCGGCATCGCCCTGTTCGCCGGAGTGGCCGGCAAGTTGCTCGGGTACACCGTCCCCATGTCGATCGCCATCGGGCTCACGTCGCTGTATGGCTTCCCCGGCACGATGATCCTCTCCCAGGAGGCCGCCAAGGGCGCCGGCGAGACGCCCGAGGAGGTCGCCGCGATCGAGGGCGAGATCCTGCCCAAGATGATCGTCGCAGGCTTCTCGACCGTCACCATCACCTCGGTCATCGTGACCGGCATCATCGCCAGCGGCATCGGCCGCTGAGCCGAAGGAAGGAGCAACCATGCCTCTCGGACCCGTGGAGTACGCCCTGATCGCCTTTGAGGGCAATCGGTTCAACGGCGCCATCGTCCCTGCACTGGTCGACCTGGTGGAGACCGGAACGGTCCACATCATCGACCTTGCCTTCATCATGAAGGACGCCGACGGTGACGTCCTCACCCTGGAGCTCGACGACCTGCCCGACGAAGCCGTGGACGCGTTCGCCGCGCTCGAGTACGAGGTCGACGACCTGCTCAACGCGGAGGATCTGCTCGTCGAGGCCGAGGCGCTCACGCCCGGGACGTCCGCCGCCCTCATCGTCTGGGAGAACCTCTGGGCCGCGCGGCTCGCCGGGGCCGTTCGTGAGGCCGGAGGCGAACTGGTGGAGCATGGGCGCGTCGACCCTGAACTGGTCGAGGCCGCGATGGCGCTGTACCTCAGCGGCGCCGAGTGATCGATCACACCAGACAAGGAGAACTGACATGATCCGAGCACGCCGAAGCGGTCCGGGCCTCATCGGCACCGCGGCCCGGACGGCCGTCATCGCTGGCACCGCGACCAAGGTGTCCGGCAACGTGGCCGCCAAGCAACAGGCCGCCGCGGCCCAGCAGCAGCAGTTGGCTGCCGCGCAGGCTCAGGCCCAACAGGCCGCCCTTGACGAAGCCGCCGCGCGCGCCGTCGCCCAGCAGGCCCAGTTCCAGCAGGCCCAGTTCCAGCAGGCCCCGGTCCAGCAGGCCGCGGCGGCGGCGTCCGCGCCTGATCCGCTGGCCCAACTGGAGCGTCTCGCACAGCTGCACCAGCAGGGTCTGCTCACGGCCGAGGAGTTCTCGGCGGCCAAGGCCTCCCTGCTCGGTCTCTGAGCCGCGTGCGGTCATGACCACCGACGTCGGTGCCCTGCGGCTGTCGGTCCGGTACGACGAGGGCGCGGGGCCAGTCATCGTGCTCCTGCACGGCATCAACTCGGACGCCGCGTCGTGGCGGACGGTCGTCGACACGATCGGCCCTGGCTACCGCGTCATCGCGCCGGACCTGCTCGGCTTCGGCCAGTCCCCCAAGCCGGACGACCTCGACTACACCGCTGATCAACACGCCGAAGTGCTGGCTGCCACGCTGGCTGACCTCGGAGTCAGCGAGCGCTTCGTGCTGGTCGGGTACTCGATGGGCGGCAACGTCGCGGTGCGCTACGCGGCCCGCAACCCCGATCGACTCCGCCGCCTCATGCTCCTGTCTGCGCCCTTCTACCTGCCGCCTGAGGCGTACTCGCGGGACTCGTTCGGTTGGCAGTACGCGCAGGCGCGCTTCTTCCAGTGGCTCTGGCGCGTCGTGGGTTGGCAGAAAGAAAAGGACACGCTCGTCTACGGGATCGCCTCCGGCCCCCTGCAGGCCCAGATCCGGGACTTCATGAAGACCGACGACCTGGCCCAGCACTGGGACGTCATGCAGAAGAACCTCGTCAACACCGTGTCCGCAGCCACCTTCGTTGACGACCTACCCCGACTCACCATGCCGGCGATCTTCGCGCTGGGTATCCGGGATCCCATCGTTCGCCCCGACCAGACCATGGCCCTGAAGAGGATCCTGCCCAGCCTCGAAGTGCGGCGCATCGTGGGGCTGAGCGCCGACCACATGCTGCTCATCAAGGCGCCCTCCCAGGTCGCACACGAAATTCTGGCCGACGAGGTGAAGGGGCTCCACGTCCGGACACACCGCGGTGCCGGGGACCCCGTTGTGCTGCTCCCCGGGCTCGGTGAGGACGGCCGTGTCTGGGACGCCGTCGCCGAAGCGCTCGTCGCCACCCACGATGTGGTGGCGCTGGACCTGTTGGGCTTTGGGGAGTCGCCGCGCCCGCTCTCATCGCATTACACGCTCGAGGACCATGCGTCCGCCGTCCACGCGACGGTTGCGCACCTGTTCGGGACGGCCCCTGTCACTCTGGTCGGGCGCGGTTTCGGGGCAACCGTGGCACTGGCCTGTGCTGCGTCCGATCCGGACGCGGTGCGCTCGGTCGTGGCGTTCTCCCCGATCCTGGTGGACCCCCGGGTCGACAGTGACCAGCGCGCCAACCCGACTGTCGCCGCGGTGCTGGCGGCACGAGATTCCTACGCCACCCTCGCCCGCGACGAGCGCGCGCAGAGACGAGCCAGCGAGCGCCTCGAGGCCGAGGTCGTGCCGATGCTGCGCTCGATCGACACCATTCTGGCCACCGACGCGGGCGCGCTTCTGGCCGGCCAAGAGCGGCCCGTGCGGCTCGTGCTTCCGCGGCAGGACACCGTGACGCCCCGGACGTGGCTCACCGCCGAGGCCGCCGCGCGTCCGGGGCTCGAGGTCGTGGAAGTAGATGGCGACACGCAGGCCGCCTACCGGCAGCCGGAGTTGGTCGCCGCCCTGGTGCGCGGGGAACCCGTGCCGGGTGATTCGGTGCGCGGGGAACCCGTGCCCGGCGATTCAATGCGCTTGGGAACGTCGGCCACGCCCGGGTCGGGCACGATGGCGACCGCAGTGGCGGCGTCCGGGGGCACGGGCGGTGACCTTGCTCGCCGGCTTCTGGGCGGGGCGAACGCGCAACTGCTGCGGCACGGCGTCCTGGCGCTGCTGGGCGGGCTGTTGCTCCTGCTGCTGCCGGTGCAGATCCCGGTGCGCGTGGTGGCGTGGGGATTCGCGGTGTGGCTGTTGGTGGAGGCGGTCCAGACGATTGCGGGCGCGGTTGGTCTGAAGCAACACGGCAACGCATGGCTGGGCTGGCTGCTCATCGGGGTGGTGAGCCTGCTGTT
Source organism: uncultured Nigerium sp. (assembly GCA_964653755.1). GTDB lineage: Bacteria > Actinomycetota > Actinomycetes > Propionibacteriales > Propionibacteriaceae > Propioniciclava. Next base: position 4,404 of record CAZZGU010000019.1, read on the forward strand.
CGCGGGCCTCGTCGCGGTGGGGGACACCCTCGCCCGCGGCGTCCTCGTCTGGGCGATCGCAGGCTGGGCCCTGGGGCGTGCTGCCGCGACACTGTTCTCGGCGTGGCGGGCTCCCTCGCTGCCGGGTCGGCGGGCGGGGCTGGTGCTTGAGGGGGTCCTGGCGCTAGTCGTGGGCATCTCGATCCTGGTCGTGCCGGAGTTTGGCGGGCGGCTGCTGCGGTGGGTCCTCGGCGCCTACCTCACCGCGTCGGGGGCGGCGAGCCTCGCGATCGCGTACAGCACCCACCGCGCAACCGTGCGGCGGGTGAAGGAGTCCGTGACGCGGGCCCGAGCAGGCAGTTGAGAGCTCGCCGGCCCGCCGCGTCGCCTCTGCGCGTGGCGGTCACGCGGCCGCGCGTGGTGGTCACGCGGCCGTCCCCGTTTGCACCCCGCCGTCGAGCGTGGCGAGGTGGAACCCGAGCAGGGTGATTCCCAGTCGCTCGCACATCAGTCTCGTCGCGCGCTCCCAGGACCTCACTTGGCCTCGGGCTCGCAAGGTCGTCGGGAGTCCCAGCGCCACCACCACCGCCGCCGTCGGGACTTCCTCGAGGAACCGGAGGGCGGCCGCCCGACGCTCGCTGGTGGTGGTGTGTGGAATGTCGTTGATCACGACGGGTTGCAGCGCGCGATGGTCGTCGTCGCACAGCAGAACCAGCAACGAGCGCCGCGCACGGTCGGAGTCGCTGAGGAACAGGTCCACCACGTCACCGCGAAGAGCGGGATCCGTGAGCGGGCGGTCGGGCCAGTCAGGGGGCAGGTCATCGAAACTCATGACGCCACCTTGGGCATTTCGCGGACGCGGTGTTCATTGTCCACAGGCGGTGTCCGTTGTCCACAGGTGCGAGAAGGCGGGCCCTCGGCGGTCGGAAGGCGGGCCCTCGGCGCTCGGAAGGCGGGCCCTCGGCGAACGTGACCGGCGTCTCCACGTCTGCACGGGGCCCGCCGCGTCCGCTTTGTCGGGACTAGATTGAGGGCCATGTCGAAGGTACGGCGCTACGAGGTCCTCCCGGGACATCACGGGAGCAAGATCAAGGTCAACGTGCGGGGGAGCGAGATCCTCCGCATCCCGCGCCTCAACCGGGGCACCGCCTTCAGCCACGAGGAGCGCGAGAAGCTCGGCCTGGTCGGCCTCCTGCCGACTGCTGTCACCCCGCTCGAGGGGCAGTTGCACCGCGCCTACAACCAGTTCCGTCATCAGGGGTCGAACCTCACGAAGTTCGAGTTCCTCTCCTCCATGCGCGACCGGAACACCGTGCTGTTCTACCGGCTCCTGAGCGAGCACCTCGAAGAGATGATGCCGATCGTCTACACACCGACCATCGGCGAGGCCATCCAGCAGTTCTCGCTGTGGTACCAGCGCCTGCACGGGGTCTTCCTGTCGATCGACAGCCCGGACGATCTCGAGCGCGCGCTTCAGGCGTCCGGCCGTAACCCCGAGGACGTCGACATCATCATCGTCACCGACTCCGAGGGCATCCTGGGGATCGGCGACCAGGGGGTGGGCGGCGTCCAGATCTGCATCGGCAAGAAGTCGCTCTACACCGCCGCCGGCGGCGTCGACCCCAACCGCATGATCGCGGTCGTGCTCGACGTGGGCACCGACAACCTGGCGCTCCTCAACGACGACCTGTACCTCGGCGTCCGGCACAGCCGCGTCCGGGGCGAACGCTACGACGCCTTCGTCGACCGGTTCGTGCGTGCCACGCAGGAAAGATTCCCCGCCGCGATGATCCATTGGGAGGACTTCGGCGCCTCCAACGCGCACCGCATCCTCGCCCGCTACCGCGACGAGGTGTGCACCTTCAACGACGACGTGCAGGGCACTGCAGCGGTCGTCGGCGCGGCGGCACTCGCGGCCGTCCGAAGCCAGGGCGGACGCCTCCGCGACCAGCGCATCGTGATCAGCGGAGCAGGGACGGCCGGCGTCGGGATCGCCGACCTGCTGATGGACATGATGGTCGCCGAAGGCGCCAGCGCGACCGAGGCCCGCTCCCGCTTCTGGGGTCTGAGCAGCAAGGGTCTGCTGACGGACGCGCTCAGCTCCGTCCGCCCCTTCCAGCAGCCGTACGCGCGCGCGGCGTCCGAGACCGCCGACTGGCTGCTCGACAGCCCCGGTCGCATCGGACTTGCCGACGTGGTCCGCAACGTGGAGCCGACGATCCTCATCGGGACGTCCGGTCAGCCGGGCACCTTCACCGAGGAGATCGTGCGCGCGATGGCGTCCCACGTCGAGCGCCCGATCATCATGCCGCTGTCGAACCCCACCGCCCTCATCGAGGCGCTCCCGCACGACCTCCTGGTCTGGACGGAGGGCCGCGCCCTCATCGCGACCGGCTCGCCGTTCGATCCGGTCCCGTACGCCGACCACACCTACACGATCGCCCAGGCCAACAACGCGTTCGTGTTCCCGGGGCTCGGACTCGGCGTCGCAGCCTGCCGCGCGACCCGCGTCAGCGACCGCATGATCGCGGCCGCTGCCGAGGCCGTCGCCTCTTTGGCACGTCCCGGACGCCCCGGCGCCTCCCTCCTGCCCGGGGTCAACGACCTGCGGACGGTCTCGGCGACCGTCGCCATCGCGGTCGCCAAGGCCGCAGAGGCCGAGGGCCTCGCCCTCGAGCCGCTCACCGACCCGGTGCAGCAGGTCTTCGAGCGGATGTGGCAGCCGATCTACCCCGAGATCATCACCGAGGGCTGAGCGCCGCCGGGCGCCCGACTCCCGTCGCTTCGCCTCAACAGCAACGGGCGTCGGCGGTGGCGTCCCCGAGGAAGTCCCGGGCCACGTCGAGGACGCCCGGGACCGTGGTGTAGTGCGCCCAGCGTCCGCGCTGCTCACGCGTGAGCAGGCCGGCGTCGACGAGCTTCTTGAGGTGGTGGGAGAGGGTCGGCTGGCTGATGCCGAGCGTTTCCGGCAGGTGGCAGGCGCAGGCCGTTCCCTCGCTGGACTCCGCGATGTGCGCCAGCAGCCGAACCCGGGTGGGGTCGGCCAGCGCCTTGAAGATGTCGGCGAGGCAGGCCGCCCGGTCGGCGGGCATGATCGAGGCCGGGCTCACCGCGCACGCCTCGGCGGGTGCCGGCTGGAGGTCGATGAGTGCTGGTGCCATCGCGCCAGCGTACTCCACATTGACAATGGTCGATAGATCCTCCAGTCTTCCTATAGAAGATCGTCGATATGAAGAGGTGCTGCCGTGGCGTCCGCCGAGACCCGACCCGCCGTCCGCCCCTCGTCCGTGACGACCCGGCTGAGCACCCTGGACCGCTACCTCCCCGTCTGGATCGTCGCCGCCATGGTGACCGGGCTGCTACTCGGACGCCTCGTCCCCGGCCTCGCCGCGGCGCTGGACGCCGTGTCCATCGGCTCGGTCTCGGTACCGATCGCGCTCGGGTTGCTCGTGATGATGTACCCCGTGCTGGCCAAGGTCCGCTACGACGAGACCGGACGGATCACCGCCGACCGCACCCTGATGGGGCTCTCGCTCGTGCTCAACTGGGTCGTCGGGCCCGCCCTCATGTTCGCGCTGGCGTGGCTGCTGCTCCCCGACCTGCCCGAGTACCGCACCGGCCTGATCATCGTGGGGCTCGCGCGCTGCATCGCGATGGTCCTGATCTGGAACGACCTCGCGTGCGGGGATCGCGAGGCGGCCGCCGTCCTGGTGGCCATCAACTCGGTGTTCCAGGTGGTGGCCTTCGGCGCTCTCGGCTGGTTCTACCT
>CAZZGU010000019.1:8161-19147 GCA_964653755.1 uncultured Nigerium sp.
GGTCCTGCCCGGCTGGCTGGGGCTGCCCACGACGTCCGCGGACTTCTCCTTCTGGGCGATCTTCGGCAGCGTCCTGGTGTTCCTGGGCATCCCGCTCGTCGCCGGGTTCCTCACCCGCCTGATCGGCGAGCGCACCCGCGGCCGGACCTGGTACGAGGAGCGCTTCCTGCCGCGCCTCGGCCCCTGGGCCCTCTACGGGCTGCTGTTCACGATCGTGCTGCTGTTCGCCCTGCAGGGCAGCGAGATCACCAGCCGCCCGCTCGACGTCGCCCGCATCGCGCTGCCGCTGGTGATCTACTTCGCGGTCATGTGGCTCGGGTCGCTGCTCGTCTCCCGGGCGGCGGGGCTGACCTACGCCCGCGCCACCACCGTCGCCTTCACCGCGGCCGGCAACAACTTCGAACTCGCCATCGCCGTGGCCATCGGCACCTTCGGCGTCACCTCCGGCCAGGCCCTCGCCGGGGTCGTCGGACCACTGATCGAGGTCCCGGTCCTGGTCGGCCTGGTCTACGTCTCGCTGTGGCTCGCTCCCCGTCTCTTCCCCCACGACCCGACCCTTCCCACCCGCTGACCGGCGCCCACGGCGTCCGAAAGGAAATCATGAACGACCAGACCGTCTCCCAGATCGTCGCCGACCTCTCCTACGCCTACGACGGCGTCTTCACCCCCGACGAGGTCACGGACGCCGTGGCCGCCGCCCGGGACCTGCTCGAACCCAAGGCCACGGTCGGGCAGTTCCTGCCCGTCCTGGTCGCCCGCCAGGCCCGCGAGCAGCTGATGGTGCGCGCCCAGGCCGAGGGACGCGTCGCGAAGAAGGTGCCCGAGATCCTGTTCGTGTGCGTCCACAACGCCGGACGCTCCCAGATGGCCGCGGCGCTGGCCGAGCACCTGTCCGCCCGGCGGGTCCACGTGCGCTCGGCGGGCTCGCAGCCCGTCGACGAGATCAACCCGCTGGCGATCCAGGCGCTCGCCGAACGCGGGATCGCCCTGACGACCGCCTACCCCAAGCCCCTCACCGACTCGGCGGTGAAGGCCGCCGACGTCGTCATCACGATGGGGTGCGGCGACACCTGCCCCTGGTTCCCCGGCAAGATCTACGAGGACTGGGAGATCGCCGACCCCGCCGGGCAGCCGATCGAGGTCGTCCGCGACATCCGCGACGAGCTGCAACGGCGGGTCACCGAGTTGCTGAGGCGGGTCCTGGACTGACGCCCGGCCCCGCGGCCAGCGCCAATTCGAAGTCGCGCAGCCAGTAGCCCTCGATCAGGTCGTCCCAGCCCAGGGTCGGCTCGCGGACGACCGCGGGCCCCAGCGCGAGCAGGCGGGCGAGCAGGACGTCGGTCTCGAGGATGGCCAGCGGCTGGCCCGGGCACTTGTGAGCGCCGTCGCCGAAGGTCATCACCGCGGCGTTGACCCCCGCGGGCAGCCCGCGGCCGGGGCAGAGGTCGAGCGGCTCGGCGCCCACGGCGTCCGGGTCGGCGTTGACCTGCCGGACGCACACGTCCAGCAGATCGCCGGGGGAGACCGTCCAGCGCTGATCGCCGTCGGTGAGATCGAAGCTGCCCTGCGCACGGCGGTAGAGGTGCCCGACGACCGGCTCGAGCCGGATGATCTCGTTGAGGATCGCGAACCGCTCGGGCTGTCCGGCCCGCAGGTAGCGGTCACGGAGGTCGGGGTGGTCGAGCAGGTGCCAGGCGGCCATGCAGATGAACTCGCGGGTGGTCACCATGCCGGCGGTGCCGTAGGTGACGCACTCCACGAGGATCTCCAGGTCGGTGTAGCCCTCCGCGATGAGGTGGCTGACAACATCGGTGCGCGGCTGGCGGCGCCGCTCGCGGATGGCGGGGCGGACGTCCGCGACGTAGAACCGCACGATGGGGACGAGCCCGTTGACCGCGGCGCTGGCCCACTGCCGCGGCGTCCGGCCGAGGCTGGGCTTGGTCAGGTCGAACGGCGGCTGCCGGAAGAAGCTCACGAGGCGTCGCGACATCCGTGCGACCGACGAGTCGGTGAGTCCCACGACCTCAGCGGTCACCTCGACCGCGTAGTGGAGGGCGAGTTCGTCGAGCCTGCACCTGCCGGACGCCCGCGCTTCGGCCAGCAGCCGGTCGGCGCTGTTCTCCATCGTGGTGGTGTAGCGCTCGGCGACGACGTTGGGGGCGAAGAAGCGGCCGACCTTCTTGCGCTGTTCGTCGTGGAGTGGCCCGTCGGCGATGAGGATCGGGCGGTGCTTGAGCGGCCCCTGCGGGATCGCCTCGGCGGTGAAACCGGCCTGCGTCGTCAGGTCGCGGGCTCGCAGCACCTGCCGCGCCGCCTCCAGCGACCGCACGCGCCACACGTGCCCCTCGTGGTGTACGCGCGGCGTGGCGGGCTCGCCCGCCTTCACCGCGCGGCGGAGGTTTCTTGCGTCCATCAGCCGGGCTCCCTGTGTCCGTTGACGACAGGCTAGCGGGCCGCGGAGACGGTGGCGGTCGGGGCGGCCACGCTGAGGGATTGTCGGACGCGCGTGGCAGGCTTCACACATGACCCACCCCAGCTCGACCTTCTCCCCCGCCGTTCCTGCCCCCGCTGTTCCTGCCCCTGCCCCCGCCCGAGCCGACGTGCGGACGGCCGCGGCCGCGATCCTGCGGGAGCTCACCGGCCAGCCCGCGGCGGACTTCCACCCGGGGCAGTTCGAGGCGATCGCTGCGCTGGTCGTGGAGCGCCGCCGGGTGCTGGTGGTGCAGCGCACCGGGTGGGGCAAGTCCGCGGTCTACTTCATTGCGGCGCTGCTCCAGCGGCGTGCCGGTTCGGGGCCGACGCTCATCGTCTCGCCGCTGCTCGCCCTGATGCGAGACCAGGTGGCGGCGGCCGAGCGCGCCGGCGTCCGGGCCGCGATGATCAACTCCGCGAACATGACCGAATGGGCCGAGGTCGAACGGCAACTGGACGCCGACGCGGTCGACGTCCTCTTCGTGTCGCCGGAGCGCCTGGTGAACCCGAGGTTCCGCAGCGAGCAGCTGCCGCGGCTGGTCGCCTCGTGCGGGCTGCTGGTCGTCGACGAGGCGCACTGCATCAGCGACTGGGGCCACGACTTCCGGCCGGACTACCGCCGGATCCGCGACCTGATCGCCGACCTGCCGGCGGGCGTCCCCGTGCTGGCAACGACGGCGACCGCGAACGCCCGCGTCGTCGCTGACGTGGCCGAGCAGTTGGCCGTCGGCGGCCACGACGTGCTCACGCTGCGCGGCGCGCTGGCGCGGGAGTCGCTGCGCCTCGGCGTCCTCGACCTCGGGACGCCCGCCCGCCGCCTGGCGTGGCTCGCCGAGCACCTGAACGACCTGCCCGGCAGCGGCATCGTCTACTGCCTCACCGTGTCCGCGGCCCAGGACACCGCGACCGTGCTCGCGCGGGCCGGTCACCGCGTCCTGCCGTACACCGGCCGTACGGACGCCGGTGAGCGGCTCGCCGCCGAGGAAGCCCTCAAGCGCAACGAGGTCAAGGCGCTCGTCGCCACCTCCGCGCTCGGGATGGGCTTCGACAAACCCGACCTCGGGTTCGTCGTCCACCTGGGCGCGCCCAGCTCGCCGGTCGCCTACTACCAGCAGGTCGGCCGTGCCGGGCGCGCGACCCCGAACGCTGACGTGATCCTGCTGCCCGGCATCGAGGATCGCGACCTCTGGCAGTGGTTCGCCACCAACGCCATGCCGACCCAGGCGAAAGCGGACGCCGTGTTGGCCGTCCTGGCCGAGGCCGGGGGCCCGTTGTCGGCGGCTGCGCTCGAGGCGCGCGTCGACATCCGCCGAGGGCCGCTGGAACTGCTGCTCAAGGTGCTGGCCGTGGACGGCGCCGTCGCCAATGTGCCGGGCGGCTGGGTCGGGACCGGCGAGCCCTGGGTCTACGACAAGGAGCGTTACGACCGCATCGCCGCCGCCCGGGTCGCCGAGCAGCAGGCCATGCTCGCGTACGAGCGGCTCGAGACGTGCCGGATGGCGTTCCTCACCGCAGCCCTCGACGACCCCCACGCCGCCGCCTGCGGGCGCTGCGACGGATGTGCAGGGCCCTGGTACCCGACCACCATCACCGTCCCGACGCTCGCCCGGGAGACCCTCGATCGGGTGGGCCTCCCGATCGCGCCCCGCGCTCTGTGGCCAACGGGGCTCGACACGATCGGCGTCCGCGAGGCGGGCCGGCCGCTGCGCGGCAAACTCGCCGATGACGAACTGGTTGCCGAGGGCCGCGTGATCGCGCGGCTCTCCGACCTCGGCTGGGGCGGACGCCTTCGCGAACTCTTCGCGCCCGACCGTGAGGGGCGCCCCGTGGACGGCGAGGTTCCGGCGGAGCTCGCGCGGGCGACCCTGCGGGTCCTGGCCGCCTGGGACTGGGCCGAGCGCCCCGTCGCCGTCGCCTGGGTGCCGAGCCTGGGGCGTCCGCAGCTGGTGGAGTCGCTGGCGACCGGGGTTGCCGGCGCGGGCCGGCTGGAACTGCTGGGGTCGCTGACCCTGGCCCCTGACGCCGCGCCACTGCGGGGCGCGACCAACAGCGCCTTCCGGGTCCGCGACGTGTGGGGACGTTTCGGCGTAGGGCCGGTTCTGGCGCGGCGCCTCGCGACGCTCGACGGGCCGGTTCTCCTCGTCGACGACCTGATCGACTCCCGCTGGACGATGACCGTCGCCGGTCGCCTGTTGCGTAGGGCCGGGGCGGACGCCGTCCTGCCGCTCGCGCTGGCCGCGATGGGCTAGACGGTGCTCAGAGCGTGCGGTAGCGCCCGCGGAGATGGGCGAGCGGCGCCCAGCCTTCAGCGGCTCCGTCGTCCCGGATCGTCACCGATTCAACCTCGCCGCGCACGAGCATCGACCACCCGGCCGCCACCGGTTCGGCCGCGAGCCGCACGCCGGCCCAGGCGGGGGCGTCCGCCACAACGGGCCCCCACCGGGTCTGCTCCCATGTGTCGAGCCCGAAGCCGCCGCCCGGGGCGGGGGCCAACCCGGCCAGGGCGTCCGCAAGCGGGCGATGCTGCCACGCCAGCACGCTGATTGCGGCGCGGCCGGTCGCCACGAGGGCCTCGAAGAGCTCGGAGTCCGGGTTGAGCAGCCCCACCAGTTCGCCGGGCTCGCCGTCGGCGACGACCACCGAGGAGACCGTCAACCCCACCGGACGCCGTTCCCGCCCGTCGGCCGTCCACACCGTGACGGGGCTGGGCAGTCGCCCGCGGAACCTGCGCAGCGGACGCCGCTCGCCGCGCGGCGGGAAGAACGGGTGGGAGGAGTGGATCGTCACCGGGCCAGTCTGGCAGGACGTCCCTTGACGCCGATGCAAGGCGCTCAGGCGCGCAGGACCAGACTCAGGCGGCCAGCAGGACCAGACTCAGCGCCATGACGGCCATGCCGGCCATGACACCGAGCAGGCTGTCGTGGCCCTTGCCGTAGGCGCGGCTGGTGGGGAGCAATTCGTCGAGGCTGATGTACACCATGACTCCGGCGACGCCCGCGAAGAGGACCCCCGTCACGTTGGGCAGGAGTTCGCCGCCCAGCACCGTCTGCAGCAGGAGCCACGCCACCAGGGCGCCCAGCGGCTCGGCCAGGCCGCTCAGCGAGGAGTACAGCAGTGCCTTTCGGCGGCTGCCGGTGGCGTAGTAGACGGGCACCGAAACGCTGATGCCCTCCGGGATGTTGTGCAGGGCAACTGCGATGGCGACCGCGATCCCGAGCGCGGGGCTCTCAAGGGCGGACAGGAACGTGACCAGCCCCTCGGGGAAGTTGTGAATCGTGATCGCCAGCGCCGTGAACAGCCCCATGCGCAGCAGGTGCGGGGAGTGGGCCGGGGTGACGCCGGGATCCGGGAGTTTGGCCGATGGGTCGTGGATCGGGGCGGTTTCCGCCTCGGAGCGCACCTCGTGCGGGTTCGACGAAGCTGGAACAAGGAGGTCGACGAGTCCGATCAGCGCCATTCCGCCGAAGAAGGACCCCACGCTGATGGCCATCGCGGTGTTCTCCGGGAAGTGCTCACTCAGGGAGTTCCTGCTCTTGGTGAGGATCTCGACGAACGAGACGTAGAGCATGACTCCGGCCGAGAAGCCGGTCGCGACCGAGAGGAACCGGTAGTTGGTGCGCTTCGCGGTGAAAGCGATGAGGCTGCCGATCCCGGTTGCCATGCCCGCGAACAGGGTGAGCGCGAAGGCCAACCCCACTCCGGACGTCATGGGGCCATGCTAGGGCGCCCGGAGTGGGGTTGGAGAAGGCAGTCAGCTCAGACGGAGGCGAGTTCGTCCTCGTCCGCGACGCGCGCGGTCTCCTCGGCGGGCTCGGCGTCTTCGTCGCCGGTGAGCCACGCGTACGAGGCGCCCGCGATCATCGCGCCGATGACCGGGACCACCAGGAACATCCACACCTGGGACATGGCGTCCATGCCGGCGAACCACGCCACACCCAGCGAACGGGCCGGGTTGACCGAGGTGTTCGTCACGGGGATCGAGATCAGGTGGATCAGCGTCAGCGCCAGGCCGATGGCCAGCGGGCCGAAGCCGGCCGGCGCCTTCTTCGAGGTCGATCCGAGGATGACCCACAGGAACACGGCGGTGAGGACGAGCTCGGTCACGATCGCGGCCAGGAAGCCGTAGCCGCCGGGGGAGCGGTCGCCCCAGCCGTTGGTCGCGAAGCCGGACTCCACGGCGCTGAAGCCGGGCTGGCCGGACGCGATGAGGTAGAGGACGCCGCCGGCGACAGAGCCGCCCAGCACCTGCGCGACGATGTAGGGGCCGACTGCGGCCCACTCGACGCGCTTGGCGACGGCCAGCCCCATCGTGACGGCCGGGTTGAAGTGCCCGCCGGAGATGTGGCCGAGCGCGTAGGCGCCGGTGAGAACGGTGAGGCCGAAGGCCAGGGAGACGCCGAGGTGGCCGACGCCGACCGGGTAGCCGGCCGCGTTCGTCATCACGGCACCCAGCACCGCGGTGCCGGCGCCGCCGAGGACGAGCCAGAAGGTGCCGAGGAACTCGGCCCACAGGCGCTTGGACATAGGTGGGTTCTGCATACTGTCGCTTTCGTTCGCTTGTCGTCCCCCCGATCGACGGCGGGACCTGAGGCAACCCTAACCTCGAATGGTGAAGGTGACCAAAAAGGCCCCTCGTCGGTCGCCCCTACTTCTTGACCCGGCGCCCGCCCCTGTCGAGTCTAGGAACCTGCCAGGCCGGCGGCCAGATCCATCCCCGCCCAAGCGCCCCCTCGCGGGGCTCCGCTGGGGTGGGACTCGTGGCACGCTGGTCGCATGGGCAAGAACCTGCCGAGCCGCACCTTCACGCGCGAAGACCGCCAGCGCTACCGCGACAAGGTGCACCGCTGCCTCGACGTCCTCGCACAGATGCTTCACCACCACCAGTTCGAGTTCGACCTCCCGCTCACGGGGATGGAGGTGGAGCTCAACCTGGTCGACGAACGCGGCCTTCCTGCGATGCGCAACGCCGAGGTCCTCGCCCGCATCGACAATCCCGCCTTCGTGGAGGAGCTGGGCCGGTTCAATCTCGAGATCAACGTCCCGCCGCAGACGCTGGCGGGCGACGGCGCGGCCCGGTACGAGCGTGAGGTTCGCGAGCAGCTGAACACCGCGGAGGAGAAGGCCCAGCTTGAGGGCGACGGCATGGTCATGGTCGGGATCCTTCCGACGCTACGCCCCGAGCACCTGACCCACGAGGCCATCAGCAGCAACCCCCGGTACGCCCTCCTCGACGAGCAGATGCTGCTGGCGCGCGGTGAGGACCTCCACATCGAAATCCGGGGCGAGCACGAAGCACTCGAGACTTTCGCCGACTCGATCGCCCCCGAGGCCGCCTGCACCAGTGTGCAGTTCCACCTGCAGGTGAGCCCGGACGAGTTTGCAGCCTCCTGGAACGCCGCCCAATGCGTGGCTGCCGCGCAGGTCGCCGTGGGCGCCAACTCCCCGTTCTTCCTCGGGCGCGAACTGTGGCGTGAGACCAGGATCGCCCTGTTCACCCAGGCCACGGACACCCGGCCGGTCGAGATGAAGGCCCAGGGCGTCCGGCCCCGCGTGTGGTTCGGCGAGCGCTGGGTCAACAGCGTTTTCGACCTCTTCGAGGAGAATCTGCGCTACTTCCCGGCGCTACTCCCGGTCGTCGAGGACGAGGACCCCCGGGCCGAGTTGGCCGCGGGCCGGACGCCTTCCCTCGCGGAACTGCGCCTCCACAACGGAACGGTGTGGCGGTGGAACCGACCCGTCTACGACGTCGTCGCGGGCCGCCCGCATCTGCGCATCGAGAACCGGGTCCTGCCCTCGGGGCCGACCGTCGTCGACATCCTGGCCAACGGCGCCTTCTACTTCGGGGCGCTTCGTGCGCTGGCGCACGAGGACCGTCCGGTGTGGTCCCGCATGTCCTTCGGCGCCGCCGAGGAGAACTTCGTCGCGGCGTCCACCCGTGGTCTGGACGCCTCCCTCTACTGGCCCGGGCTGGGGAACGTCCCCGCCGGGGAGCTCATCCTGCGTCAACTCCTGCCGCTGGCACACGAGGGGCTGGCCTCGTGGGGCGTCGACGACGACATCCGCGAGCGACTGCTGGGGATCATCGAGGGGCGCTGCACGTCCGGACGCAACGGGGCCCGCTGGCAGGTGGACACGGTGCACGCCCTGGAGGCGCGGGGCCTCGATCGGTGGGAGGCGCTGCGCCAGATGACTCAGGCCTACATCGAGCTCGCCCACACCAACGAGCCGGTCCACACCTGGCACGTGAAGTAGGGCGCCTCGCGGGAGGCGCCGGTCTGGCGCGAGCGGCCGTCCGCGGGCACCATGAGGCATGGACCTCTCGTCGTTCTACGGACTGCTGGCAGGCACCAGCTTCACGCCCCGGACGTCCCGCTCCTGTGGCGCACGACGTTCGCGCTGACGTCCCTGATCGGGCTGCTGACCACCGTCCAGTTGATCCGCATCGAGACTGCCGACGTCCGGGGGCCGTTCCGCAAGAACCGGTGGGCGGTGGCGCTTCTCTACGTCCTGATCCTCGTCCTCGGCGTGTTCCCCGAGGCGGCCCGGGGCCTCGGGTTCGTGCCGATCCAGGTGGCGGGGGTCCTGCTGGTGCTCCTCATCGTGCTGGCCCACGGACTGACCTGGGAATTCATGATGGAACCCGCCGAGCCTGCCGCCTGACGATCGTCGGGACACGCCGACCCGCGTCCGCTCTGCGGCCAGCCAGCGCAGCCGGAGGTTCCCACCCCACGCCGTCATTGCGCCAGTGTGGCAGGCTGGCAAACATGGACTCGGTGTTCGAGGGCGACGGGGAGGTTCGCCGGCTGCTGCGCGACGTCAACTGGGACGCCAGCCCGTTCGGGCCCGTGGCCGGCTGGTCGCCGGTGCTCGAGTCGCTCGTCCGGTACGTTCTGGACGCACCCACCCCGCTGTGCCTGCTGTGGGGTCCCGACTTCGTGCAGGTCTACAACGACAGCTACGTGCCGCAGATGGGGAACCGCCACCCGGGCGGGCTGCTGCAGCCGACCCTGGAGTGCTGGCCCGAGCTGAAGCCCATTTTCGGTCCGATCCTCACCCGCGTGTGGTCGGGCGAATCGATCTCGATCGAGGACTACGCCCTCAACGCCCTGGGAGAACCGGACGCCGGCCCGTCCTGGTTCACGACCTCGTGGACGGCGATCCACGAGGACGGCGTCGTCGCGGGCGCGGTCGTCCTCTCCATCGACGTGACCGACCGCAAGCGCGCCGAGGAGGAGCACCGGCTCGCCGAGCGCGCCGAGCGACGAAGCCTGGAGAAGGAGGTCGCCGAACGCACGGTCGCGCTCGCCGCCCGCGAGGAACTCCTCGAGGCGATCACCCAGGCCCAGGCCGTGAGCCTCGCCGTGCTCACGGCCGTCCGCGACGACGCCGGCAACCTCGTCGACCTTGAGTTCCTGCTCTCCAACGACACGTCCAACGCGATCGCGGGCGGCTACGACCTGCAGGGCCGGCGCCTGACCGAGGTGTTCCCCGAGGTTCGGACGCGGCTGCTCGCCCACCTCTTCGGTGTCGTCGAGACGGGCGTACCCCTCGACGAGGTGTTCCGGTTCGACGTGAACGGCGACGAACAGTGGTTCCGGTGGGAGGCGGTCCGGTTCCGCGACGGCCTGGTGCTCAACTCCGAGATCGTCACCGAACGCGTCCGCACCGACCGCGAGCTGCGCCGGGTCCGCGACGAACTGGAGTATGCCCGCGACCTCCTGCGGCTCGAGTTGGGGGCCGTCCTGGCCGCCGTGCCCGAGGGCGTCGCCCTCTTTGACGCCGAGGGCCGGATCACCTACCAGAACCAGGCGAGTCTGCGCCTGTTCGAGGCGACGGCGGTCTCGCCGGGCGTCCCCGCCGCCGCGTGGAGGGTTGACTCGGCGTTGACCCGTCCCGACGGGAGCCAGGTGGCCTACGAGGGCTCGCCACTGCAGCGGGCCCTGACCACAGGAGACGTCACCTCGGACTTCACCGTGCGCGTGCAGCCGGACACTGGGCGTCCGCGGTGGGTGTCGGTGAGTTGCGCGCCGATCCGGGACGTTCGCGGCCGCATCACCGGAGCCGTCCTCGTGCAGCGCGAGGTGACCGAGCAGTGGGTAACCTAGCCGCCACACGGTGAGAGGTGGTGGACCATGACGGTCACGGACGCGCGCCTGCGGGCGCTGCCCAAGGCGGAGTTGCACCTGCACCTCGAGGGCACCCTCGAGCCCGAGCTGGTGTTCGAACTGGCCTCCCGCAACGGCGTCGCCCTGCCGTGGGGAAGCGTGGCCCAGCTGCGGGCGGCGTTCGCGTTCACCGACCTGCAGTCGTTCCTGGACGTCTACTACCGGTGCATGGACGTGTTGCGCACCCCCGAGGACTTCGCGGGCCTGACCGAGGCCTACCTCCGGCGGGCGGTGGCCGACGGCGTCCGGCATGCGGAGGTGTTCTTCGATCCTCAGGCGCACACGTCGCGGGGCGTTGCGATCGACGACGTGCTGGACGGCCTGCTGGCCGGGTTCGCCCGGGTCGCCG
>CAZZGU010000020.1:0-12160 GCA_964653755.1 uncultured Nigerium sp.
ATCTGCTCCATCGACGTGTTCTGCGCCTCGTCGAGGATGATGAACGAGCTGTTAAGAGTCCGGCCACGCATGAAGGCAAGCGGCGCGACCTCGATGGTGCCGGCGGTGAGCAGCTTGGGCACCGACTCGGCGTCCACCATGTCGTGCAGCGCGTCGTAGAGCGGCCGCAGGTAGGGGTCGATCTTGTCGTTGAGCGTTCCGGGCAGGAAGCCCAGTCGCTCGCCGGCCTCGATCGCCGGCCGGGTGAGGATGATCCGGTTGACCTCCTTGGCCTGCAGCGCCTGCACGGCCTTGGCCATCGCCAGGTAGGTCTTCCCCGTGCCCGCCGGGCCGATCCCGAAGATGACGGTGTGGGCGTCGATGGCGTCCACGTAGCGCTTCTGATTGAGCGTCTTCGGACGGATCGTGCGGCCCCTCGTCGAGAGGATGTCCTGGGTCAGGACGGTCGAGGGCTGCGGCTCGCCCGGTCGACCGGTCATCGACACGATTCGCTCGACGGCATCCACGGTGAGGCCCTGCCCGGTACGGACGATGGTCACGAGCTCGGTGAGGACGTCGGCGGCGCGGGTCACGCCCGCGGGCGATCCGGTGAGGGTGACCTGGTTGCCCCGGACGTGGACGTCGGCGTCCAGGTCGCGCTCGAGGACGGCCAGGAATTCGTCGCGGGGGCCCATGACGTTGACCATCGGAATGGACGCAGGGACCGCGATCAAGCGGGTGGCGCGGGCGGCGGTGTCGCTGGTCAGGATGATCTTCCCCTCGGCTACGAAGACGACCCGCCCAGTCTAGGCGACCTCGTCACCGGCGGCCCCCGCTACCGTGGGCTGGTGCGGTTCCTCCGGCTGGTCGCGATCGTGGCCCTGCTGGCTGCTGCCGTGGCTGCGGTCGCGTCGCTGCTGCCGCCGCCCGCCCCGACGGCAGCCGACGAGGCCGTGGTGGAGTACGTCGTGGACGGCGACACCGTCGACCTGCTCTTCGGGGACGTCGAGCGCCGCGTCCGACTGCTCAACATCGACGCCCCCGAGGGGCCCCACTCGGCGACGGACGCCCAGTGTCTCGCCGACGAGGCCCGGGACTACCTGACGGACCTGCTCCCCGAGGGCGCCACCGTGCGGGTCGAGGAGTTCGGGGAAGACCGGTACGGACGCCTCCTCGCCGGGGTGTTCCTGGCCGACGGCCGACTGGTCAACGCGGAGGTCGTCCGGGCCGGGCTCGCCGCCCCCTTCGTGGTCGGCGGCAACGAGGCCCTGCTGGAGCCGGTGCTCGCAGCCCGCGCGGAGGCGGCGCGCACGGCGTCCGGACTGCACGCGGCGCAGGGGTGCACGCTCCCGGGCCGTGCCGCGGCGGCGCGGGAGGCACTCGCCGAAACGCCGCCGACCATGGAGCCCGGCGAGGCGCGCCGCCTGCTGCCGCGGGCCCGGGCCGTACGCGCGGACGTGGCGGAACTCCAGGCGGAACTCGACGCAGACGAACGCAACGCCCTCCTGCAGGGCCTCACGGACGCCGACGCGCGACGGCTGCGGCGGGAGGTCGCGGACCTGACGGGGGCTTCAACACGCCTGGTCGAAGCGCTGGAGCGGGCCGCGGCCTGATCAGGGGCGCCGTCGTCGCCACGCCTCAGAGCTCGTCGTCGTCGTCGTCCTCGATGATGTGCATGGCGGCCTCCTCGGCGGAGGCTGCGCCCCCGTCGATGCCGACCGAGTGCGCGATGGACTCCCCCTCGGTGTCCTCCCCGGGGTACCCCCCGGAGCTGTCGACGAGGCGTCCGGCGCGCCGCTTGCCGACCTCGCGGGACTCCCCCTCAGGGTTCCAGGGGCTGTCGTCGGGGACGATCTCGGGCAGCTCCTGGGCGACCCGCATCTCGAGGGTCTCGCCCTGGCGCATCTCGGCGGGGGTGTTGCCGAAGCCCTGGGCCGCCGACCAGTTCTCCGGGGTCACGTACCCCTCGTCGAGCACGTCGGCGACGCCGCGATCGATCAGCGTGTCGTCGGGTTGCAGCTGCTCGATGCCGTCCTCGTCCGCGTCGGACTGGATGAAATCGGTGTCGCTCATGGGCCAAGCCTGCCACGGCCCACCCCTCGGCGCACGGGTACGCTGCCGGTCGTGACCAGCGGCCTTGCGACTCCCCCGCGCGGGGTGTATGACCTCGTGCTGGCCACCTTCGTGGGGCTGCTGCTCATCTCCAACGTGGGAGCGACCAAGCTCATCGGGCTGGGCCCGCTGGTCACGGACGGGGGCGCGCTGCTGTTTCCGCTGACCTACCTGCTGGGCGACGTCCTGGCCGAGGTGTACGGGCTGCGGGGGGCGCGCCGGGCGATCCTGGCCGGCTTCGTCCTGTCCGCACTCATGTCGCTCACCTTCTGGGCCGTGAGTCTCGCGCCGCCGGCAGAGGGCTGGCCGCACCAGGAGGCGTGGGCGTCCGTGCTTGGTTTTGTGCCGCGGATCGTCGTCGCCAGCCTGCTGGGCTACCTTGCGGGTCAGTTCCTGAACGCGTGGGTGCTGGTGCGCCTGCGCACGGCGTGGGGCACGGGACGGCTGTGGGTGCGGCTGGTGACCTCGAGCGTCCTCGGTGAACTGGTGGACACGATCGTGTTCTGCACCGTCGCCTTCGGCCCGGCGGGGGCGTTTCTGGGCGGAGGTTCGATCCCGCTGGACCAGCTCCTCAACTACATCGTGGTGGGCTGGACGTGGAAGGTGGCCGTCGAGGTGCTGCTGCTCCCCGTCACCTACCGCGTCATCGCGGCCGTGCGCCGGCGGGAGGCATAGAACCGTCCGAGGAACTCGCTGTGCAGGTCCGCGAACGTGCCGTCGCTGATCGCCGCGCGGATGTCGTCGACGAGCCGGACGGTGAAGCGCTCGTTGTGGATCGTGACCAGCGTCGAGGCGAGCATTTCCTTCGCCTTGAACAGGTGATGAAGGTAGGAACGGGTGTAGTGCGCGCACGTGTAGCAGTCGCAGTCGGGGTCGAGGGGCAGCAGCGACCGCCGGTTCGCGGCCGTCGTCACGTTGTAGCGACCGTCGCGGGCGTAGACCGCCCCGTTGCGCGCAACCCTGCTGGGATTCACGCAGTCGAAGGTGTCGACGCCGTTCTCGATGGCGGTGAAGAAGTCCTCGGGCTCGGAGATGCCGAGCAGGTGCCGCGGCCGGTCGAACGGAAGTTCGTCAGTCACCCAGCCGACGATCGTGCCGAGGTTCTCCTTCTCCAGGGCTCCGCCGATGCCGAAGCCCTCGAACCGGCGTCCGTCGACCTCGAGTTCGGCCAGTCCGCGGGCTGCGCGCCGGCGGAGGTCCTCGTACTGGGCGCCCTGGACGACGCCGAAAAGCGCCTGGGTGAGTTTGTCCGGGTGGGCGGCGGTGAGGGCCGTGTGGGCGCGCAGGCAGCGCTCCGCCCAACGGTGGGTGCGCTCCACCGACTGCTCCTGGTAGCCCCGGGTGTTCATCAAGGTGGTGAGCTCGTCGAAGGCGAAGATCACGTCCGCGCCAAGGTCGTGCTGGACGCGCATGCTCACCTCGGGGGTGAACCGGTGCAGGTCGCCGTTGAGGTGCGACTTGAAGGTGACGCCGTCCTCGTCGACGCGGGCGAGGCGGTTCTTGCCCTCGGCGATCACGTCGTCGTCGGCCAGGCCCGCGGCGTCCATGGCGAGAACCTTCTTGAACCCCACGCCGAGGCTCATGACCTGGAAGCCGCCGGAATCGGTGAACGTCGGCCCTGGCCAGTTCATGAACCTCCCCAGGCCGCCCGCGGCCGCCACGACGTCGGCGCCGGGCTGCAGGTAGAGGTGGTAGGCGTTCGCGAGGACCGCCTGCGCACCCAACTCCGCCACGGACTCGGGCAGGACGGCCTTCACCGTGGCCTTGGTGCCGACCGCGACGAACGCGGGAGTGTGGATGTCGCCGTGGGGGGTGCTGATGGTGCCCGTGCGCCCCACCCCGTTGGGCAGGACCGCCCCAGGGGTGAAGACGAGGTCAGAGTCGGCCACGGGCCCGCAACTGCTCCAGCGTGTGGAGTTCCGCCAGGGCGACCACCCCGGCCGTGGAGGTGCGCAGGACGCCGTCGCTGATGCGGACGGTCTGCGCGCCGGCGTCCTCGAAGGCCGCGATCTCCTCGGGCGTGATGCCGCCCTCGGGACCCACGATGAGGAGCACGTCACCGGACGCGGGGAGGTCGACGTCAGCCAGGCTCGCGGCCGCCCCCTCGTGAAGCACGAGGGTGAGCGCGGTCTCGGGGATGCGGAGCGCCAGTTCGGTGGTCGACATCGGCGCGGTCACCCGCGGCGTCCGGAAGCGGCGCGACTGCTTGGCGGCCTCGCGGGCGACGGCGCGCCAGCGGCCCAGGTGGCGCTCGGCGCGGTCGGCCACCCAGCGGACGACCGACCGGGACGCCTGCCAGGGCACGATCTCGTCGATGCCGAGTTCGGTGAGCACCTCCACGGCGAGTTCGGCGCGATCGCCCTTGGCCAGCGCCTGCGCGGCGACGAAGCGCAGCTTGTCCTGCGGCTGGTAGAGGACCTCCTCGACCTGCATCGTGAGGGCCGCCTTCTCGACGTCGGTCACCGCGCCGCGCACGGCCGTCCCGGCGCCGTCGGAGACGAGGATCACCTCCCCGACACGAATGCGGCGGACGGTCGCGGCGTGGCGACCCTCCTCGCCGCTGAGGTGGACGAGGTCACCGACGCGGGGTTCGTCGAGATCGGCGAGGAACAGTGGTTCGGTCATCCTGTGAACGCATCCTTGATCCGGCTGAAGACACCCTTGGACGTGCGGTCCACCGCCGCCTCTGCGCGAGTCTCGTGACGCAGCTCGGCCAGGCGGCGGAGCAGGTCGCGTTGTTCGTCGTCCAGGGACGTCGGCGTCTGCACCAGAAGCGTAACGCCCAGCTCACCGCGTCCGCTGCCGCGCAGCCGCGGCACGCCGCGACCCGGGATCGTGATGCGGGTGCCGGACTGCGTTCCGGCCGGGACCTTGAGCCGGACGCGGCGTTCGTCGGAGGGCGTCCCCTCGACGTCGGCCTCAAGGGTGGTGATCCAGACCTCCGTGCCGAGGGCGGCCGCGGTCATCGGCAGCTTGGCGACCATCTCGAGGTCGTCTCCGGCCCGCTTGAACGTCTCATGCGGCAGGACCGTGAGCTCCACGTAGAGGTCGCCGGCGGGGCCGCCGCCGGGGCCCACCTCGCCCTGACTGTCCAGGTGGACGCGGTTGCCGGACGCCACGCCCGGCGGGATCTTGACGTTGATCGTCCGGTGGGTGCGCACGCGGCCCTCCCCCGAGCACTCCCCGCACGGGTGCGGGATGATCGTGCCGTAGCCGCGGCAGTTGGGGCACGGCTGAACCGTGCGGATGTCGCCGAGGAAGGAGCGCTGGACGGTCTGGACGTCACCAGCCCCGTGACAGGTCGTGCAGGTCACGGGCTCCGTGCCGTCGGCCGCGCCCTTGCCGCTGCAGCTGGGGCACACGACCGCCGTGTCGACCTTGATCGGCTTGGTGATGCCGAAGGCTGCCTCCGCGAGGGTGAGGTTGACGCGCACGAGGGCGTCCTGACCCTTGCGGACGCGCGAACGGGGGCCTCGGCTGCCCTGCGCGCCGAACATGGCATCGAAGAGGTTGCCCATGTCGAAGCCCGCCGCACCACCGGGGAACCCGAAGCCGCCAGCGCCTCCTGGGCCGCCCATGCCGCCGAACGGATTGGCGCCGCGGTCGTACATCGAGCGCTTGTTCGTGTCGGACAGGACCGCGTAGGCCTCGCCGATCTCCTTGAACTTCTCAGCGGAGTCAGGGTCGTCGGCGACGTCCGGGTGGTATTTCATGGCCAGCTTGCGGTAGGCCTTCTTGATCTGTTCCGGGGTCGCGTCGCGTCCGACGCCAAGAACCTCGTAGTAGTCAGCGCTCACGCTCATCCTTCTGCCAAGAATCGACCGACGTACCGGGCGACAGCGCGCACCGAGGCGATGGCCGTGGGGTAATCCATCCGGGTGGGCCCGACGATGCCGAGCGCAGCCCACGCGTCGGCGTCCGAACCATAGGCGCTGGCGACGACGGATGTCGACTGCAGCGGGGCGTAGGGGTTCTCGTGGCCGATCCGCACGGTCACGTCGTGGGGGCTGGCAGCCTCGCCGAGGAGTCGCAGCAGGACCACCTGCTCCTCCAGCGCCTCGAGCACGGGCTTGACGGTCGTCTCGAACTGGTCACCGAAGCGGGTGAGATTGGGGACGCCCCCCACGGCGACGCGGGTGGAGGGCTCAGCCGAGATCACCTCCAGCAGGGAAGCCACCACGGCGCTTCCGAGCGGCGAGATTCGCTCGGGCCACTGGTCGATGAGGACGCCGAGGCGCTCGACGGCCCGGGCGGGCGTCAGGCCGACCAGGGCCTCGTTGAGCCGCGCCCGCACCTCGTCGAGGTCGCCGTCGAGGGACGCCCCGAGTTCGAGCGGACGCTGCTCGATGCGGCCCGCGGAGTTCACGCACAGGACGAGGCCACGCTCGCCGGTGAGCCGGACGACGTCGACGTGCCGGATTTTCGCCGACGACAGCACGGGGTACTGGACGATCGCGACCTGGTGGGTGATCTGGGAGAGCAGGCGGACCGTCCGGCGGACGACGTCGTCGAGGTCGAGGGACCCGGCCATGAAGGCCGCGATGGCGCGCCGCTCGGCACCGCTGAGCGGTTTCACGGTGGCCAGGCGATCCACAAAGAGGCGGTAGCCCTTGTCGGTGGGGACACGGCCGGCGGACGTGTGGGGCTGCTTGATGTAGCCCTCCTCCTCCAGCACCGCCATGTCGTTGCGGACGGTCGCGGGTGACACGTTGAGGTTGTGCCGCTCCACGAGGGCACGGGAGCCGACCGGCTCCTCGCTGGAGACGTAGTCGGTCACGATGGCCCGCAGGATCGCGAGCTTGCGGTCGTCCATGCTCCACCATCCTTCCCGCTGGCACTCGTCCGGGCTGAGTGCCAGTCTACGCGCGGACGCCCGCGAGCGCGATCTGCGGGGTGTCGCGGCCGCAGTCTAGGATCACGGCGTGGAGTTCAGCCTGAGTGCGTTCGAGGAAGTCGCCGACCGGGTCTACCGCGTGGTCGCTGAGCCGGAGGCGGTCAACGTCGGCCTCGTGGTGGGGTCGACAGGGGCGCTCGTCGTCGACACGGGGTCGAGCCCGGCCCAGGGCCGGGCGATTCGGGCCGCCGCCGAGGCGGTCGCCGGGGACGTCCCGCTCGTCGCGGTCGTCATCACCCACAGCCACTTCGACCACCTCTTCGGGCTGGCCGGGTTCGCCGGCGTCGCCAGTTACGGGCACGCGGGCCTTGCCGACGAGCTCGCCGCAGACGCCGATGTCGACGCAACCCTCGCCCGGCTCGGCCTGTCCCTCGACGACGTGGTGCTCCCGGACCGGACCTTCACCCTGGCCACGACCGTGAACCTGGGCGACTGCCGCGCCGAGGTCGTCCACTTCGGCCGCGGTCACACCTCCACGGACGCCGCCGTCATCGTCCCCGAGCGCGACGTCGTGTTCGCCGGTGACCTCCTGGAGAGCTCCTCGAAACCGTCCGTCGGCCCCGACAGCAGCCTGCGCGAGTGGGCCCTCACGCTGGACGGGACGCTGGGCGCCCTGCGTGCCTCGACCGTGATCGTGCCCGGGCACGGCGAGCCGGTGGACCGCACGTTCGCGTTCATGCAGCGCGCCGAACTGCACTACCTGTACGCGCAGGCCGAGCAGCTGTACGGCCGCGGCGTCCGGGTGGAGGACGCCTGGGCCGCCGTGGCCGACTGGCCGTGGCCCGAGGCGGACGTCGTGCGCGTGCTCACCGTGGTCTACGGGCAACTCCGCGCGGCTGGCCGCAAGCCGGCGAGGACGCTCCCGCTGGCGTGACCCCCAGCCCCGCCGCCACAGCTCAACCGACCGGGCGGTCGGTGCCGAAGACGCCGTTCATCAGGCCGCTCACGATGCTGATGATGATCGAGCCGAACAGGGCCGACCACCAGCCGTCCACGGTGAAGCCGATCCCGAACTGTTGGGCGATCCACGAGCTGAACAGCAGCATCCCGGCGTTGACGACGAGCAGGAACAGCCCGAACGTCAGGATGATCAGGCAGCCCGTCAGGAACGCCACGACGGGCCTCACCCACATGTTCACCAGCCCGATCACGAGGGCCACGAGGAGGAGGGTCAGCGCCTGGTCCTGGGTCGTGGCGCCCGACACCGTGATGCCCGGCAACAGCCAGGCCGCCACCCCGGTCGCCACGGCGATGGCCAGGATCCTCAGGATCGTTCTCATGGGACCAGCCTGCCACCCGGCACAAGCCGCGCCGCCGCCTCGTGGTACAGGGCACGGCTCGCCGCCGCCAGCAGGAGTGTTCCGGTGGCGTCGGCGCGGTACGGCTCCCCCTCCAGCGTGGCGACGTGACCGCCGAGCTCGGCGACCATGAGTGAGCCGGGCAGGTGGTCCCAGGGCTTGAAGGTGCGGAACCCGAGCACGTCCACCTCACCCTGCAACAACGCCGGGTAGTCGATCGCACAGGCCGCCCGCGTCGGCCCGACGACGAACCCGGGCACCTCGTGGCGGCGCAGGGAGCGCGGCACGGAGGCCCGGTACGGCTGGGAGCGCTCCGTCATCGCGGGGAGCGGTTCGCCGTTGCGCGTCACGCCGGCGCCGCGTTCGGCCAGGTACAACCGCTCGTGGACGGGTTGCCAGATCCACGCACGCGTGCAGGCGCCGCGGCGGGTCTCCGCGACCATGACGCCGAAATCGGCCCGACCCGCGGCGAAGTTGCGCGTCCCGTCCACGGGGTCGATGACCCAGGCGTGGTCGGCGTTGCCGAGCCCGAGCAGCAGGTGGGGGTCGGCGGACGCCGCCTCCTCGCCGACCACGACGGCGTCCGGGCTGGCGGCACGCAGGGCGTCCGTCAATTCCACCTCGGCTTCGAGGTCGGCGACGGTGACGATGTCGCCGGCGTCCTTCAGATGCACCTCGTGCCCGGCGAGTCGGCGGAAGCGGGGCAGGATGAGGCGCGCGCAGACGTCCACGATGAGCCTGGAGACGGCGTCGGTTTCCATCAGGACTCCCGATCCAGGTGGTCCTCGGTCACGAAGTCGATGAGCCGCTCGACCTCGGTGAGCAACCGCCGGTCCAGATCTTGCCAGCCGGTCACGGTGCCGAGGATGCGTTGCCAGGCGCGCGCGATGTCCGCCTGGGTGGCGTGCGGCCAGCCCAGGGCAGCGCAGGTCCCCTCCTTGAAGTCCGTGCCGCGGGGCACGACGGGCCACGACGCCAGACCGAGCCGGGCGGGTTTCACGGCCTGCCAGATGTCGATGTACTCGTGACCGGTCACCAGCACGTGGTCGCCCGTGACGCGGGCCACGATCCGGGACTCCTTGCTGCCGGGCACCAGGTGGTCCACAAGGACGCCGAGGCGGCGTCCGGGGCCGGGATCGAAGCGCTCGACGACGGCCGGGAGGTCGTCGACGCCGCCGAGGTACTCCACCACGACGCCCACGTGTCGCAGGTCGGCGCCCCACACCCGCTCGACGAGTTCGGCGTCGTGGCGGCCCTCGACGTAGATTCGGCTGGGCAGGGCCACCTTCGCGCGTTCGGCGGGGCCCACCCGCGAACCGGACGCCGTGTGCGTGCGCTGGTAGGCCTGGGCGTGGTCGCGGGCGGTCTCGGCCCGGACCGGCGGCTTGAGGTCGACCGGACGCCCCTCGAGCCAGAAGTTCGGCCCGAACGGGAAGCTGCGGCGCCGCCCCAGGCGATCCTCGAGGACGACGACCCCGTTCTCCCAGCGGACGACCGCGCCGACGAACCCCGATGTCGGCTCCTCGAGCACCATCCCCGCCTGGACGGGGGTGGGGACGGCCTGCGGCTTGTTCGCCCGCTGCCACCCGGGTTTCAGCACATCGCCCGCATATCGATCCACCGGAACACGGTAGGGGACGCCACGAGCCGCACCGCACCCGAACCGCCGCGGCGGGCGGTTTCAGTCCAGGAGGTCGACGGTGACGGCGTCGCCGAGAAGCCGACCCCGCCGGGTGAGCAGCAGGCGTCCGGCCTCGGCCACGGCGAGGCCACGGGCAACCAGGGCGGGCACGCGGGCACGCTCGGAGACGGTGAGCGCGTCGAGGGGGAGCCCACTACTGAGGCGCACCTCCAGCAGGACGCGCTCGGTGCGCCGCTCGTCGGCGGTGAGCAGCTCGCGGCCGGCCCCGGGCGACAGCCCGGCCGCGAGGCGTCCGGAGTAGGCACGGGGGTGGCGGACGTTCCACCACCGGACGCCGCCGACGAAGCTGTGCGCGCCCGGGCCGAACCCCCACCAGTGGTTCCCGACCCAGTAGCCCAGGTTGTGCCGACACTCGTGGCCCGGGCGGGCCCAGTTGCTGACCTCGTACCAGGGCAGCCCCGCGGCGGAGAACGCGTTGTCGGCCACCTCGTAGGAGTCTGCGAGGTCATCCGGATCGGGCATGGGCACCTCGCCACGGCGGACGCGCTGGGCCAGCCGGGTGCCCTCCTCGACGATGAGGGAATACGCGCTGACGTGGTCGGGCGCGACGGCCAGGACGGCGTCCAGGGTGGCGCGCCAGTCGTCCGGGGACTCCCCCGGAGTCCCGTAGATGAGGTCCAGGCTGACCGATTCGAACCCTGCGGCCCGGGCCCAGCGCACGGCGTCCAGCGCCCGACCGGGGGTGTGGGTGCGTTCGAGCACGGCAAGGACGTGCGGCACATGGGACTGCATCCCGAGCGAGAGGCGCGTGAACCCGGCGGCCCGGAGCTCGGCCAGCGAGGCGGGCGTGACCGAGTCGGGGTTGGCCTCGAGGGTCACCTCGGCGTCGGGCGCCAGGCCGAACGCGTCCCGCAGGAGCGTCAGGACGCCGCCCAGCTCGCCCGGGGCGAGAGTCGTCGGGGTGCCCCCGCCGAAGAACACGGTGCCCAGCTCCGGCGCTGCCGGCAGGACGCGACGGGCCAGGGCGATCTCGGCGGCCAGCGCCGCGAGGTAGCTGTCGCGGGAGTCGCCCGGGGCAGCCCCGAGCTCGGCGGCGGTGTAGGTGTTGAAGTCGCAGTACCCGCAGCGAGTCACGCAGAAGGGCACGTGGACGTAGGCGCCGAACCCGTGGCCACGTACCTCGGCGAGGGCGGCGTCCGGCAACGCGCCGTCGGCGGGCACCGGCACTCCGTCGGGGAGGGCCGAGGGCATCAGGGCAGCTCGAAGGGCAGGTCGGTCCCGTCGAGGGCGTGGCGGCACGTGCAGTCGGCGTCAGGCCCGGGCAGGCCGTCGAGGGTGCGCAGCAACAGGGTCCGGAGTCGCTCGAGGTTGTCGGCGAACACCGTCAGGACGTCGGCCTGGGTGACGCCGGCCTCGCCCTCGAGCCCGGCGTCGTGGTCGGTCACCATGCACACGGTCGCGTAGCACAGGGCCAACTCGCGGGCCACGGACGCCTCGGGCATGCCGGTCATGCCGATGACGTCCCAGCCGCTGGCGGTGTAGGAGCGGGATTCGGCGCGCGTGCTGAAGCGCGGCCCGTTGATGACGACGAGCGTGCCACCGTCGACCAGCGGGGTGTCCGCGGACGCCGAGCGCAGCAGCGCCGCGCGCACCGACGGGCAGTAGGGGTCGGCGAACGGCACGTGGACGACGGGGCCGGTCGCCTCCCACACCGTGTGGCCCGGGCGGTAGGTGCGGTCGACGACCTGGTCGGGCACGACGAAGGTGCCGGGGACGAGGTGCGGCTGAAGTCCCCCGACCGCGGCGGGGGCCAACACCTGGCGGACGCCGACGTACCGCAGCGCCCACAGGTTGGCCCGGTAGTTCACGCGGTGGGGGGCGTGCTGGTGGTGCTCGCCGTGGCGGGGCAGGAAGGCGACGCGGCGTCCGGCCACCTCGCCGAGCGTCAGGGGCGCAGACGGAGGACCGAACGGGGTGTCGACCTCGACCCGCTCGGGGTCGGAGAAGAACGAGTAGAAACCGGAGCCGCCGATGATGCCGATGTCCGCCTGCATGGACGTCACCCTACGGCGTCGCCGCGCGCACGTTGGCGGTGGTTGGCAGACTGGAGGTATGTCAACGCTCGTCCCCCGCACTGCGTCCGAGGCCAGCACGCCACGGGGCGCGGCGGTCACCATGGCACTGGCGGTGGTCGTCCTGTGGGGCCTCGAACTCGTCGACACAGTCACCGGAAAC
>CAZZGU010000020.1:12170-18804 GCA_964653755.1 uncultured Nigerium sp.
TTCGGCATCACGCCGCGGGTGCTCTCGGAGTTGCCCCAGATCTACACGGCCCCGTGGCTGCACTTCGGCTGGGGCCATCTCGCGGGGAACACCGTGCCCTTCTTCGTGCTGGGCATCCTGGTGCTCCGGGAGGGCGTACGCCGCCTGCTGGCGACGGCGTTCGCTGCGGTCACGTCGTCGGGGTTGGTGGCCTGGCTCGTCAGCGCGCCCGGCACCGTGACCGCCGGGGCATCCGGGTTGGTGTTCGGCTGGCTGACCTACCTGCTGGCCCGCGGCGTGTGGTCGCGCGACACCCGGCAGATCGTCGTGGCCGTGCTCGTCTTCCTGCTCTACGGAGGGATCCTGTGGGGCGTCCTGCCGTTGCAGGCCGGCGTCTCCTGGCAGGGGCACCTCGGCGGTGCAGTCGGAGGCATCCTGGCCGCGTGGTGGTTGCACGCGCGGCCGCGCCAATCCGCCTAGAAGCGCGGTCATCCGCCTTCGATGTCCCTGAGCCGACACTCGATGCCGAAATCGGTCAGACCGGGGGGTCGGGAGCGCAGTCAGCCGTTCGCGCGAACGTAGGCCGCCAGGCCGCCGCCGTTCATGACCTGCTGCAGGTCGAGCCGGGCACCGTTCAAGGCGAGGGTCGGCGTGCCCGTGATGCCCGAGGCGAGCGGGAGGTCGTTGGCGTTGCGGACGTCGTCGGCGTACTTCCCGGACGACGTGCAGGCCTGCCACGCGGTCGTGTCGAGCCCGGCCTGGTTGGCGATCCCGACGCGTTGTTCCTCGGTCCACCCGTCCCCCTCGCGCGCCGGGTGATTGGCCCACACTGCGTGGTGATACGGCAGGAAGCGACCCTGCTCGGCCGCGCAGAACGCGCCCTCGGCCGCACCCCGCGAGGAGTCGTTGCCGAGCATCTGGTCAAGGAACGACATCGGGTGGAAGCGCAACTCGGCCTCCCCGGACGCCGCCAGCGCGTCCAGGTCGGCGGCGATGAGCGGCTCCAGCTGGGCGCAGGCGGGGCACTGGTAGTCCTCGTAGACGTCGACCACGGGCAGCCCCCGCCCTGACGCGCCCAACACGATCGTCCCCGCGTGCACCGCACCGGCGTCGGCGGGAGTGCGCTGTTGCGGCGTTGCGGACGCCGCGGGCGCGGCCGAGGCGTCCGGGGCCGGGGCGCCAGCAGGCCTGCTGAACGCGAGGCCGGCGAGCACGAGGGCCACCACGGCGATCACGCCGGCGACGAGGGCCAGCACCCGGGTCGACCGGACCTGACGGGCGAGCGCCTCGAGGTGGGCGTCGTGACCCGGAAGGGGAGCAGTCATGCGGTCAGACTAGTGAAGGCCGACTACTTCTTCTCGCGGCTCTCGCCGGTGGACAGGGCGGCCACGAACGCCTCCTGGGGCACCTCGACGCGGCCTACCATCTTCATCCGCTTCTTGCCCTCCTTCTGCTTCTCGAGCAGCTTGCGCTTGCGGGTGATGTCGCCGCCGTAGCACTTGGCGAGGACGTCCTTGCGGATGGCGCGCACGGTCTCGCGAGCGATGACGCGCGCCCCGACCGCTGCCTGGATGGGGACCTCGAACTGCTGCCGCGGGATCAGTTCCTTGAGCTTCTTGGCCATGGCGACGCCGTAGGCGTACGCGGCGTCGGAGTGGACGATCGCGCTGAAGGCGTCCACCGGTTCGGAGTGGAGGAGGATGTCGACCTTGACGAGGTCGGAGGTCTCCTCGCCGGCCTCCTCGTAGTCGAGCGAGGCATAGCCCTTGGTACGGGACTTCAGCGCGTCGAAGAAGTCGAAGACGATCTCGGCCAGCGGCAGCGTGTAGCGGATCTCGACCCGGTCGGCCGAGAGGTAGTCCATCCCGGTCTGGACGCCGCGCCGGTTCTGGCACAACTCCATCACGGTGCCGATGAAGTCGGTCGGGGTCAGGATCGTCGCCTTCACCACCGGCTCGTACACCGCGGCGACCTTGCCCTGCGGGTACTCGGACGGGTTCGTGACCGTGTGCTGGGTGCCGTCCTCCATGACGACGCGGTACACCACGTTGGGGGCGGTGCTGATCAGGTCGAGGTTGGACTCGCGTTCGAGCCGCTCACGGACGATCTCCATGTGCAGCAGGCCGAGGAACCCGACCCGGAACCCGAAACCCAGGGCGCCGGACGTCTCGGGCTCGTAGGTGAGCGCGGCGTCGTTGAGCTGGAGCTTCTCCAGCGCCTCACGCAACTCGGGGAAGTCGGCCCCGTCGATGGGGTACAGGCCGGCGTAGACCATGGGCCGGGGCTGGCGGTACCCGCCGAGGCTCTTCGCGGCGGGCTTGGACACCAGCGTCACCGTGTCGCCGACGCGACTCTGGCGGACGTCCTTCACGCCGGTGATCAGGTAGCCGACCTCGCCGACGCCGAGAGCCCGGGAGGCCATCGGCTCCGGGGAGATGACGCCGACCTCGAGCACCTCGTGGGCGGCGCGCGTGGACATCATGAGGATCCGGTCGCGGTGGGAGAGTTGCCCGTCGACGACGCGGACGTAGGTGACGACGCCGCGATAGGTGTCGTAGACGGAGTCGAAGATGAGGGCCCGGGCGGGGGCGTCCGGTTCGCCGGTCGGGGCCGGGATCTGCGCGACGATCTCGTCGAGCAACTCCCGGACGCCCTCGCCGGTCTTGGCGGACACCCGCAGGACGTCGTCGGGTTCGCAGCCGATCAGGTGGGCGATCTCGGCGGCGTACTTGTCCGGCTGTGCGCCGGGCAGGTCGATCTTGTTGAGCACCGGGATCACGTGCATGTCGGCGCCGAGCGCCAGGTAGAGATTGGCCAGGGTCTGCGCCTCGATGCCCTGGGCCGCGTCCACGAGCAGCACCGCGCCCTCGCACGCCGCCAGCGAGCGGGACACCTCGTAGGTGAAGTCCACGTGGCCGGGGGTGTCGATCATGTTGAGGACGTAGTCGGCGCCCTCGACCTGCCACGGCATGCGGACGGCCTGGCTCTTGATCGTGATGCCACGCTCGCGTTCGATGTCCATGCGGTCGAGGTACTGGGACCGCATCGAGCGCTCGTCGACGACGCCCGTGTACTGCAGCATCCGGTCGGCCAGGGTGGACTTGCCGTGGTCGATGTGCGCGATGATGCAGAAGTTCCGGATGATCCCGGGCTTCGTGTGGCCTGGCCGCGGCGAGCTCATGGACCCCTCTGGTGATGTCAGTGGACAAGACGGCCCATCTTCTCACGGACGGCCGCCCGCGCCGACCCCGAGCGATTTGGGCAGCCCCCGGCAGACTGCTAAAGTCACCATTCGCGCCCGCTGTGGCGTGCCCCGAACCAACAACACAAAGGCTTGCCCGTGGCGAACATCAAGTCCCAGAAGAAGCGGATCCTCACCAACGAGAAGGCGCGGCAGCGGAACAAGGCCGTGAAGTCCGCCCTGCGCACCCACGTGCGCAAGTTCCGGGAGGCCCTCGACAGCGGCGACGCCGAGAAGATCCAGCTGTTCGGCCGCGAGGCGTGCCGCCAACTCGACAAGGCCGTGAGCAAGGGCGTCATCCACAAGAACCAGGCCGCGAACCGCAAGTCGGCCATCGCAAAGGCTGCGTCTCTCTGATCGCACTCCACGTCGTCCCGTCCCTCGCAGGACCGGGGCGACGTTTGTATGCCCTGACGTGCGGTCTGCCAGAAGGTGTTGGGTGCCCTGAGGTGTTGGGTGCCCAGAGGTGTTGGGTGCCCGGAGGTGTTGGGTGCCCGGAGGTGACCCGTAGCGCCGACGCCGCCGCTACCGTCCCATCCCCTCCCCCGGACGCCTGCCCCGACAGGAGGCGACTCCGATGACCATCTGTTCCAGCGCGAACCCGGGGTCGACCGCCGCGCCCTTCACGTCGGCGTCCGCGCGTGCCACGAGCTGCAACGCCCGGGCGAGACCGCGGGGGGTCCAGTCGTGGGACTGCCTGCTGAGGTCCTTCATCTTCCAGGGCGGGACGCCGATGGCGCGTGCCAGGTCTGCGTCGCCCAGACGCGCATCCCGCCCGTCGAGGTACCGGCCGAGGTTGCGCACTGCGGCCGCCAAGGCGCTCGTGACGAGGACCGGCGCGACTCCGGTCTCCAGGGCCCAGCGCAACGCGCCCAGCGCCTGGTCGCGGCGCCCCGCCATCGCGTGGTCGGCCACGGCGAAGCTGGTGATGTCGGCGCGGCCGGCGAAGTAGCTGCGCACGGCCTTCTCGGTGATGACCGGCCCCTCGGCGTCCGAGGCCAACTGACGGACGGCGCCGGCGACACCACGGGCGTCCGGCCCCACGGCCTCCACGAGGAGTGCCGCGGCCGCCTGGTCGAGCCGAATCCCGGCGAGCCGCGCCTCGTTGAGGGCGAACTTCGGCAGCTCCCACGCCTTGATCGTGGGGCAGTCGACGGTCTCGACGTGGGCCTTGCGCAGACGGTCAAGCAGGGCCTTGCCCTTGACGCCTCCGGGATGCACCAGCACAAGCGCCAGATCGTCGAACGCGGCGGACGTGAACGAGGCCACCGCGTCGAACAGGTCCTGCGGCAGGTCAGCGAGGTTCTCCACCACGACGACGGAGTCCGCCGCGAACAGCGACCCGCCGGTCGCCTCGGCGAGGGCGCCGGCGTCCAGGGTCGGGGCGTCCAGCCGGGTCACGGTCGCGTCCGGTCGTTCGGCGAGCGCGCGCCGCACGAGACCGTCCACGGCACGCTCGGCGAGCAGCGGCTCCGGGCCGGCGACGAGGACGACGCGTCCGAACAGGGGTTGGCTCTCCACGGCCCCAGCATGCCAGCCGGGGCGGACGGTGCGCGTCACCGCTGCGTCGTGACCCACAGCCTGGCGTCCTCCGCGCGACGAAGGGCCACGGCTCCCTCCTGGTCGGTGCGGATGACCCGGGTCGCCAGCCCGGACGCCAGGCGCAGCGTGCGCGCGGTCGGATGGCCGTAGTCATTGTCGGCCCCCACGCTCACGACGGCCACCTGGGGGCGGGTCGCCTGGAGGAAGGACTCCGACTGGCGCGCCGAGCCGTGGTGGGGCACGAGCAGGACGTCGACGTCGAGGCGGTCACCGAGTCCGACCAGCAGTTCCTGGCCGGTGTCCTCGGCGTCTCCCGCGATGAGCACGGTCAGACCGCCGCTCTCGACGCGAAGCAGGAGCGACGCGTCGTTCTCTGCGGTGGACTCGCCGTCACCGACGAGATCGTATGGACGCGGCACCGGCGCGGCGAGCACCTCGATGCGGGTCTCGCCCAGGGTCCAGGCCTCCCCGGCCACGGCCACCGGGCGTCGCGCACCCAATCCCGCGACCAGCGCGTCGCCGCCCGACGGCGTCCGCACCGAGGATCCCAGCACGGTGTGGGTGCCCCGCCGGGTCAACGCCGGGAGGCCTCCGACGTGGTCGGCGTGCAGGTGGGTGGTGACGACCAGCGGAACCGACCGCACCCCCAGTCCGTCGAGGCAGGACGCCAGCGCACGCGGGTCCGGCCCGGCGTCCACGATCACCGCCTGTCCTTCGCCGACGCGGAAGACCGTGGCGTCCCCCTGCCCCACGTCACAGAACACCACCTGCCAGTCGTGCGGCGGCCAGCCCGGGGGCGCCGGCGTCCGCAGCAACGCCACGACGAGGACACCGGACAACGGGAGCGCGACCCACCGATGCTCGAGCACCAGCGGGGCTGCTGCGGCGGCACACAGGGACGCGACGGTCATCAGCGCGACCGCAGGCCAGGTCGCCGGCCACGGCACCGCGGCCCCCGGGAGGGTGTCGCCGAGGCGCGCGATCCAGCACAGCCCCTGCGCGAAGGCCCCCGCGACCCACGCGACGGCCGCCGCCGCAGGCAGCCAGATGACCGACACCCCCGCCGCGACGAACCCCAGCACGGTGGCTGGACCCACGAGCGGTCCGGCCAGCATGTTCGCGAGAACGCCCACGAGGCTGACCTGTCCGGACAGCGCCACGACGATCGGCTGGGTCGCCAGTTGGGCGGCCAGGGGGACTGCCACGGCCTCGGCGCACCACCGGGGCAGCCAGCGGGCCAGGGCCTCGGTCCAGCGGGAGGCCCACACGAGCAGGCCCAGGCACGCGGTCACCGACAAGGCGAAGCCGTACGAGCGCGACATCCAGGGATCGAGAACCACGAGCACCAGCACCGCGACGGCCAGGAAGCGCAGGCCGTGGCGGCCGCGGCCCGCCCACCCCATGGCGGCCAGGCCCACCAGCCCCATGGCGGCCGCACGGACGACGCTGGGCTCCCCCAGGCACAGGACCACGAAGGCCGCCACGCCGGTGATGAGCACCACCTGCAGCCAGCGGCCCCGGACGCCCATGGCCACGGCCGCGACCCGCAGGAACGCCAGCAGCAGGGTGAGGTTGGCCCCCGACACCGCCGTGAGGTGGGTCAGGCCCGTGGCGCGAAAGCGCTCGGTGAGGTCCTCGTCCATGCCGGTCGTGTCCCCCACGACCAAGGCAGGCAGCAGGGCCCGCGCGTCCGGAACCAACCCGGCGGACGCCTCCCGCAGCCCGTCGCGGACCGCCCGCACGCCGGCGGGCACCAGCCCGGGCGGCGCCACGGTCACGGGGGGCTCGCGCGCCCGCGCCAGCGTGGCATCCCCGGCGCCAGGGTCCGGTTCGTCCAGACGCACGGTGGCCCGGACCGTCGTCCCGAGGGGC
>CAZZGU010000021.1:0-2838 GCA_964653755.1 uncultured Nigerium sp.
GGTTGACGAGGTCGGCGAGGTTGGCGAGGTTGACGAGGTCGGCGAGGTTGACGAGGTCGGCGAGGTTGACGAGGTCGGCGAATCGGACGAGGTTGACGAGTCCGGCGCGTCGGCGTCCGCGGAGTCTGCGGAGCAGCCATGACCGCCTTCGTGGATCCCTACGATGTGGCGTTCTTCGACCTGGACGGGGTGATCTACCTCGGTCCCGTCGCGGTGGACGGCGCGCCCGAGGGCGTCCGAGCGCTTCGCGAGCGAGGGGTGCGGCCCATCTACGTCACCAACAATGCGGCCAGGAGTGCCGAGGCAGTCGCGGAGCACCTCACCGAACTCGGCGTCCGTGCCACTGCTGACGACCTTGTCACCAGCGCCCAGGCTGCGGCGGTGCTGCTCGCTCGGGAACTTCCGGCAGGGGCGCGGGTTCTC
Source organism: uncultured Nigerium sp. (assembly GCA_964653755.1). Taxonomy (GTDB): domain Bacteria; phylum Actinomycetota; class Actinomycetes; order Propionibacteriales; family Propionibacteriaceae; genus Propioniciclava. The sequence continues at coordinate 424 of CAZZGU010000021.1, forward strand.
GTTGCGGGGAGCGCCAACCTGGCGAACCTGATCGCCGGAGCCGGTTTCGAGACCGTGACGAGCGCCGACGACCAGCCCGACGCCGTCATCCAGGGCTACGACCCGACGATGACCTGGCCGCGCCTCGATGAGGCAGCCCTTGCGGTGCAGCGTGGAGCGCGCTGGTTCGCGACGAACGCCGACTCGACGCGGCCGTCCGATCGGGGGCTCCTGCCGGGCGCCGGGACCATGGTCCAGGCCGTCCGGGCAACCGTCACGATCGACCCGACGATCATCGGCAAGCCGCACCGTCCGCTGCTGGACGAGGCCCTGCGCCGGACCGGCGCCCGGCACCCGGTGTTCGTGGGGGACCGGATCGACACCGACATCATGGGCGCCAACGGCGTCGGCATCGACTCGTTCATGGTGTTCACCGGCGCCCACGGCCGCTGGGACCTGTGCGAGGCGCCGCCTCTGGGACGCCCGACCGCGATCGGCTGGAACATCGGGTCCATGCTGGAGCCGCGGCGGGTGGCGACGGTCGAGGACGGCAGCGCCCGCTGCGGGAGCGTCACGGTGCGCGCAGTCGCCGGCGCCGCAGTCCTGGACGGCGACGTGAGCGACCGCGAGGCCCAGCTGGACGCCTTGTGGGCGACTGCCCAGTTGGCGTGGCGAGAGGAAGTGTCCCGCTACGATGCCGTCCTGACCCAGTTGGACCTGCTTCCCTAGGAGTCCCCTTGACGGATTCGCGCGCCGGCACGAACCCCGCGACCGACATCGCCCTCGTCGCTGTCTTCGCCGGTCTCATCGCCGCCTTCACTCTCCTGCCTGCGGTGCCGGTCGGGGGGCTCGGGGTTCCGATCACGCTGCAAACCCTGGCGGTCGCGCTCACCGGCATGATCCTGGGGCCGTGGCGAGGCTTCCTCGCGACCAGCCTGTACCTTGTGGTCGGCTTCGCCGGGCTCCCGGTGTTCGCTCAGGGCGGCGCCGGGCTCGCCACCCTGACCCGCCCGTCGGCCGGCTACCTGCTCGCCTTCCCCCTCGGCGCACTCGTCACGGGATGGCTCGCACGTCGTCTGCTGGCCCGGAACCCCAGGCGAAGCTGGCTTTGGCTCAGCGTCGCGGGACTCGTCGGAACCATGCTCGTCATTCACCCGATCGGAATCATCGGCCTGAGCATCAACGCGCAGATCCCGCTCTCGCGCGCGCTCATCGCGGACCTGGCCTTCTGGCCCGGCGACATCCTCAAGGTGGTCGTCGCGGGAGCCGTCGCCGCGTCCGTGCACCGCGCCTTCCCCCAGCTGTTGGGGCGCTCGGGTTGATCACGTTCGAGGACGTCTCCGTCCGGGTCCCGGTTCCCGGACCCCCGGGACAGCCTTGGGCGAGCCGCACGATCCTCGACTCCGTCACGCTCGAACTCACCGAGCGGCGCGTCGCCGTCCTGGGCGCCAACGGCTCCGGCAAGTCAACGCTCCTGCGCCTCATCAACGGTCTCGCCGCAGCCTCCTCCGGACGCGTCCTCGTCGACGGACTCGACCCCGCGACCCGGGGGCGCGCCGTCCGCGCCCGCGTCGGGTTCGTGTTCACAGACCCGCTCAGCCAGCTCGTCATGCCGACGCCCCTCGAGGATGTGGAGCTCAGCCTGAGGCGCCGCATCACAGACCGCGCCCAACGTCGGACGGCCGCGCTCGCCCTGCTCGCCGAACGGGGGCTCTCCGCCGTCGCGGGGCAGAGCATCTACGACCTCTCCGGCGGGGAACGGCAGTTGGCGGCGCTCACCGCCGTCCTTGCCGTCGAGCCCACCATCCTCATCGCTGATGAGCCCACCACCCTGCTGGACCTCCGCAACAAGACGATGCTGCGCCACGTGCTGCAGGGGCTCGAGCAGCAGGTCGTGGTCGCGACGCACGACCTGGACCTTGCTGCAGACGCCGAGCGGGTGCTGGTCGTGGACGCCGGACGGATCGTCCACGACGGACCCGCCGCCGGGGCGATCGCCTTCTACGTGGGGCTGATGGCGTGAACTCGGCGCGAGCCCTCCTGGGCGTCCACGTCCCCGGCGACACCCTGTGGCATCGCCTCCCCACGTCGGTGAAGTACTTAGTCTTCCTTGTTCTGACCGTCCCTGCCGTCCTCGCGCCCCGCCCCGATGTCGTGCTCGGCCTTCTCGCGTTGGCCCTGGCGCTCGTCGCCTCCACGGGGGCGCCGTTGCGCCTCGCTTGGGGGCTCCCCTGGGGGCTGGTGGCCGTCCTGGCCCTGGTCGTGGGGTATCACGCGGCGACCGGCACGCCCGCGCTCGGAGTCAGACTCGTCGGAACCATGCTCGCGGCGCTGTACGCGTCGCGGATCCTGCTCATCACCACACCCATGCCGGCCCTCATCGACGCACTGGTTGCCGTGGCCCGACCCCTGCGCAGGATCGGTCTCGACCCCGAG
>CAZZGU010000021.1:2848-17247 GCA_964653755.1 uncultured Nigerium sp.
TTCGGGATCGCGGTCGCCGTCATGGTCCGCAGCGTTCCCTTCATCGCAGGCGCCTTCACCGACGTGCGGGACGCCGCTCGCGCGCGCGGGATCGAGCGGAACCCCTTCGTGTTGGTGACGCCCGTCATCATCCAGACCGTGGCCTATGCCCGGGCGACCGGCGACGCGCTGGCCGCGCGTGGCCTGGGCGAGGCGTCCGACGCTGAGGAACCCTAGAATCGGCTGGCGTGACCACTCCCACGCCCGAACCGCCCATGACTGAACCGCCTACGACCGGCCATCCTGTGATCGACGCAGCGCTGGCGGCGGTCCGACTCGACGAAGACGTCCATGCTCACCCGGACGAGTTGTCGCGCGCGCTCGACGTCATCACCGACGCGCTCCGGGGAGCTCCGCGTCCCCCCGCACCCGCCGTCCCCCGCCCGTGACCAACACCCGCCTCGATGCTGCCCTCGTCGCCCGCGGCCTCGCGCGCTCGCGGGGCCAGGCCTCCGAACTCGTCGCCGCGGGGCACGTGACGGTCAACGGGCGGGAAGTCCGGCGGGCGGCCCACCAGGTGGAGGGGTCCGACCTGATCGCCGTCGCCGCACCGGACCCCTACGTGTCTCGCGCGGCCCGCAAGCTGCTGGGCGCCCTGGACGCCAGCGGGACGGCCGTCCGGGGCCGGGCGCTCGACGCCGGGGCGTCCACGGGCGGGTTCACGCAGGTGCTCCTTGAGCGCGGGTGCGCACCGGTGTACGCCGTCGACGTCGGGCACGGGCAGCTCGCCCCCAGCGTGGCCGGGGACCCGCGGGTCGTGGTCCGCGAGGGTCTCAACCTGCGTGACCTGGTGCTGTCCGACGTCGGCGGTGAGCCCGTCGACGTGGTGGTTGCCGACGTCTCGTTCATCTCGTTGAGGCTCCTCCTGGAACCGCTGCTCTCGGTCGTCCGAGCGGACGGCGTCGCGTTGCTCCTCGTCAAGCCGCAGTTCGAGCTGGGGCGCGCGGCCCTCGACTCCCAGGGCATCGTCGCCGACCCGCGTCGCGGTCCCGAGGCCGTCCAGGGCGTGGTCGAGGCGGCCCTGCGCCACGGCTGGCGCGAGGCGTGGCGCGGCGAGAGCCAACTGGCTGGGGCAGCCGGGAATCGCGAGTTCTTCGTCAAACTGCTCGCGGCCGCCGGTTCCGGCGGCCCTGCCACTACGCTCGGGACGTGACCCAACGACACATTGCCGTCACCGTCCACTTCCAGCGGCCCGAGGCCGTGGAGGCCGCGCGGCGCTTCGTGCTCGGGGTGAGCGACCACGGGCTGGTGTGCTGGCTGCGCGGTTCGGCCTACGACGCCGTGCGGCCGGAGTTGCCCGGGGTCGACATCCGTCGCTTCGACGACACACCTCCGGTCCCGGTCGAGCTCGTCGTGGTGTTCGGCGGTGACGGGACGATCCTGCGTGCGGCGGAGTGGGCCGTCCCGGCCGAGATCCCCTTGCTGGGCGTCAACCTCGGCCACGTGGGCTTTCTCGCCGAACTCGAGCCGAGCGACGCCTCCGACCTCGTCGAGCGCGTCGTAGCTCGCGACTACGAGGTCGAGGAGCGGCTCTGCCTCGAGGTGCTCCTGCACGACCGGCCCGGCGGAGAAGTCGTCTGGAGGTCCTTCGCCGTCAACGAGGTGACCCTCGAGAAGGCTGCCCGCGAGCGGATGATCGAGGTTCTCGTCGACATCGATGGGCACCCCCTGTCCCGCTGGGGCACCGACGGCGTCCTGGTCTCCACCCCGACCGGCTCCACCGCGTACGCGTTCTCCGCGCAGGGCCCTGTGATCTGGCCGGACGTGGACGCGCTGCTCGTCGTCCCCCTGCTGGCCCACGCCCTCTTCGCGCGGCCGCTCGTCCTCAGCCCCCGCTCCGCCGTGACGATCACCATGCTGGAGGGACAGGGCAGCGGCGGCGTCCTGTGGTGCGACGGACGCCGGGGCACCCACGTGGCTGCGTTCCACCAGGTCGAGGTGCGCCGCAGCGACCTTCGGCTGAGGCTGCTGCGCATGTCACGCAAGCCGTTCGTGCAGCGCCTCGTCGCCAAATTCGACCTGCCGGTCCACGGGTGGCGCGGGATGGCGGAGCGGGAATCCGCGGAACGTCGCGCCCGCGCTGTGCGGCGTTTCGAGAACCCGGAGCCTCCCCGCGCCTCCGGCGCGGGCCCGGGCCCCAGGCTGCCGGATCCGCCGGGTGACTGAATCCGATGCTGACTGAGCTGCGGATCGCGCACCTGGGGGTCATCGACGACGCGACCCTGGAGCTCGGGCCCGGTTTCACCGTCGTCACGGGCGAGACCGGTGCGGGCAAGACGATGGTCGTCTCGGGGATCGGCCTCCTGCTCGGCGGGCGAGGCGACCCGCGCCTCATCCGCCGCGGAGCTGAACGCGCCCTCGTCGAGGGACGTCTCGCCCTCGACGCGGACCTGGCGACGGCGGTCGAGGGGGCGGGTGGTGAGCCGGATCAGGAGGAGGTCCTGCTGGCGCGGGTGGTGGCCCCCGCGCGATCCCGGGCCTTCGTGGGCGGCGCCCAGACGACGCTTGCGACCCTGACATCCCTTGTGGCGGAGCGGGTGACGATCCACGGACAGTCCGGGCAGGTGCGCCTGGGGAGCCCCGAGCGTCAGCGGGAGGTGCTGGACGCGTTCGCCGGACCGGCTCTGGCCGGTCTGCTCGCGGACTACCAACGCGACCATGCCCAGCACCGCGCCTGGACCACCGAGTTGACCGATCTCCGGACGCGCGCGCACGAGCGGGCGCGCGAGTTGGCACTCCTGGAGTTCGGACTGGCCGAGATCGAGAAGGCCGATCCCCACCCCGGCGAGGACGCGGCGCTCCGAGCCGAGGCGCGCCGGCTGCAGGCGGTCGACGACCTCCGCCGCGGCGCGCAGGCCGCCCTCGTCGCCCTCGCGGGTGACGAGGACTCCCCGGACGACACCCCCGACGCGCTCGGTCTGGTGGCTGGCGCGCGGAAGGCCTTGGACGCCATCGCCCCCGACGATGCGCAGGCCGCAGACCTGGCCGCGCGCGTCGCCGAGGTCTCCTACGTGCTCGGCGACGTGGCCGGCGAGCTGGCGGGCTACCTCGCAACGCTGGACGCCGACCCCCTACGCCTGGAGTGGGTGGCTGGGCGCCTCGCCGAACTGCAGGGACTGACGCGTCGGTACGGCGACACCGTCGACGACGTGCTCGCCTGGGCGCGGCATGCGGCAGGAGAAGCCACGCGGCTGGCCGCGGGAGATGACCGTGCCGCTCGCCTCGAAGGCTCCCTGACCAGCCTGCACGCCCAGCTGAGCCGAAGGGCGTCCGAGTTGACGCTGCTTCGCCGGGAGGCTGCCGTCGATCTTGCGGCACGCGTGGAGGGGGAGCTGGCCGCGCTGGCGCTGCCGCACGCCCGCCTGCGGTTCGAGGTGGCACCCACCGGAGGTCTTGGCCCACACGGCGCAGACCAGGTGACGATCATGTTTGCGGCGAACCCCGGCTCGGAGGCCGCCCCGCTGGCGCGCGCGGCGTCCGGCGGTGAACTGTCCCGGGTCCGGCTGGCCCTCGAGGTCGTGCTGGCCGACGGCGCGGCCGGGCACACGTTCGTCTTCGACGAGGTGGACGCCGGGGTCGGCGGCGCCGTCGCGCTTGAGGTGGGCCGGCGTCTGGCACGGCTGGCCCGAGTCGCCCAGGTGATCGTGGTCACGCACCTGGCCCAGGTCGCAGCGTTCGCGGACCGCCACTACGTGGTAGCCAAGTCCGACGACGGTCAGGTCACCACGTCGGGCATCCGGGAGGCGACCGGCCAGGCCAGAATCGATGAACTGGCGCGCATGATGGCGGGCCTCGAGGGCACGCGCGCCGCGCGCGCCCACGCCGAGGAGTTGCTGGCCACGGCGTCCGAACCCTGAACGCCGGCGTCCGGTACGGGTGCGGGCTGGCCGCGCGTGGCCGACTGCGGCACAATGAGGTTCAAACACAACTGAAGGCGTGAATCGTCCACACCGTGGGGCAGGGGAAGGCACCACAGGTCGGAGGAGGATCGCCATGACAGCGACTCGCGGGGTCGTGTACATCCATTCCGCGCCGTCGGCACTGTGCCCGCACGTCGAGTGGGCAGTGGGCGGCGTTTTCGGCGTGCCCGTGGCCCTTGACTGGCGTCCGCAGCCGGCCGAGCGCGCCAGCTACCGGACCGAGTACGAGTGGAGCGGTGCGGTGGGCAGCGCCGCGCGCCTCGCCAGCCAGCTCATGACGTGGGGACGCCTTCGGTTCGAGGTCACCGAGGAGGCCACCCCGCGATCGGAGGCCGAGCGCTACAGCTGCACCCCTCGCCTCGGCGCCTTCCGCGCCAGCACGGGCCCTCACGGGGACATCCTCGTGGCCGAGGACAGGATCCGGAACGCGATCGCTCAGAGCGCGGGGGACGGCACGGCCCTGAGGGCGGCCCTGGACGCGTTGCTGGGCACAGCCTGGGACGCCGAGCTGGAGCCGTTTCGGCAGGCGGGGGACGGAGCACCCGTGCGGTGGCTGCACCGCGTGGGGTGACGAAACTCCCCGACCGCCCGTGGGGCGGTCGGGGAGTTTCGTGTCACAGCGGGATGTTCGTGTGCCTTCCCCGGACGCCGCAGTCGGCGGCGCGGATGGCCTCGGCGATCGCGGCCCGCGTGACCGACGGCTCGATGATTTCGTCGACCACGCCAATCTCCACGGCCTTGTCGACCCCGCCCGCGAGCCGGGCGTGCTCGTCGGCGAGTTCCTGCTCGACCTGGGCGAGTTGGTCCCCAGGGACCTCGGCGAGCTTGCGCCGGTGCAGGATTCGGATGGCCGCGACCGGGCCCATCACCGCCACCTCGGCACCGGGCCACGCGAACACCTTGGTCGCGCCGAGCGAGCGGGAGTTCATCGCGATGTAGGCGCCGCCGTACGCCTTCCGGGTGACGAGCGTCACCCGCGGCACCACCGACTCCGAGAAGGCGTGGAGCAGCTTGGCGCCGCGACGGACGACGCCGTCCCACTCCTGGCCGACCCCGGGCAGGTAACCGGGGACATCCACGATCACCACGAGCGGGATCCCGAACGTGTCGCAGAAGCGGACGAACCGGGCGGACTTCTCGGCAGACAGCGAGTCGAGGCAGCCGCCGAGGCGCATCGGGTTGTTCGCGACCACCCCGACGGTCCGGCCGCTGAGGCGTCCGAGGCCGACGACCACGTTGGGCGCCCAGCGGGCGTGGAGTTCGAAGAAGGAGCCCTGGTCGAGGAGGCCCTCGATCACAGCATGGACGTCGTAGGCCCGCTTCGTGGAGGCGGGCAGGAGTGCCTCAAGGTCGCGGTCGCCAAGGTCGGTGCCGACGCCGCCCTGGGCGGCCAGCAGATTCGTGACGGTACGCCCCTTCGTCAGGGCGTCGGCCTCATTGTCCGCGGTGACGTGGACCACGCCCGAGCGGCGCGCATGCGTGTCGACGCCGCCCAGGCGTTCCATGTCGACGTTCTCGCCAGTGACGGAACGCACGACGTCCGGGCCGGTCACGAAGATGCGCCCGGTGGTGGCCATGATGACGACATCGGTCAGGGCTGGCCCGTAGGCAGCGCCGCCGGCCGCGGCTCCCAGGACGATCGAGACCTGCGGGATGTTCCCCGAGGCCTGGGTCATCGCGTGGAAGATACGTCCCACCCCGTGGAGGGAGAGGACGCCGTCCCCGAGCCGGGCGCCGCCGGAGTGCCAGATGCCCAGGATGGGGACCCGGTCGACCATGGCGCGGCGGTAGGCCTGAACGACGACCTCGCAGCCGTCCACTCCCATCGCTCCGCCCATGACGGTGGCGTCGGAACAGAACGCGACGACGGGGGAACCGTGGATGGTTCCGGTCGCCGACAGCATTCCGGAACCGTCATCGGGGCTGATCAGCTTCAGGGACCCCGGGTCGAGCAGGGCGGCGAGGCGGTAGTTCGGATTGCGGGGGTCCTCGGCGCGAGGAACACGCGGTGGGCGCGCGGGAGCGACGGTGGTGGACATGGCCCTCCTGGGCTTGTGTTCGACGGTCAGGTGATGTTCGCGTTGGTGAGAGCCACGGCCACGTTGTGGCCACCGAAGCCGAACGAATTGTTCAGCGCGGCCAGAGGTCCGTCCGGCAGGGCGCGGGGCGTGTTGGCCGCGATGTCGATCGGGAGGTCGTCCTCGCGGTCCACGAGGTTGATCGTGGGCGGCACGACCCGCTCGCGCAGGGCCATGACGCTGGCGATGCACTCCAGCGCGCCGGCGGCACCCAGCAGGTGACCGGTCATCGACTTGGTGCTCGTCACCACGCACTGGTCCGTGGCCTCGCCGAGGGCCCGCCGGATCGATTGCGCCTCGGTCACGTCACCCTGGGGCGTGGACGTGCCGTGCGCGTTGACGTGCCGAATGTCGGAAGGGACCAGCCCCGCATCGCGGATCGCCTTCTCCATGGCCGTCGCCTGGCCCGCTCCCGAGGGGTCGGGCTGGACGATGTCGTGGCTGTCGGCCGTGATGCCGGCGCCGGCAACGGTGCCGTAGATGGTGGCCCCGCGGGCGACCGCGTGTTCGAGAGACTCCAGAATGAGGACGCCGGCGCCCTCGGAGAGCACGAAGCCGTCGCGGCCCTTGTCCCAGGGACGCGAAGCTGCCGTCGGGTCGTCATTGCGGCGGCTGACCGCCTGCATCTGGGCGAACGCGGCCAGGGGCAGCGGGTGGACCGTCGCCTCCGTGCCGCCGGCCACGATGACGTCGGCGCGTCCGAGCCGGATCTGGTCGACCGCGAGCGCGATGGCCTCGTTGGCGGACGCGCAGGCCGACACGGGTGCGTGGATGGCGGCCTTGGCGTTGACCATGAGGCCGACGTTCGCGGCAGCAGCGTTGACGATGATCATGGGGATGGTGAAGGGGCTCACGCGTCGGGGCCCGCGATCGCGCTGGGCGTCCCAGTTGCTCAGGAGGGTGTGCAGCCCGCCGATGCCGGAGCCGAGGGAGACGGCCAGGCGCTCGGGGTCGAGGGGGTTGTCCTCGCCCAGGCCAAGGCCGGCGTGCCGCCAGGCTTCCTCGGCGGCGATGAGCGCGAGCTGCGTGAACCGGTCCAGGCGGCGGGCCTTGACGCGGTCGATGACCTCGGACGGATCCTTCTTCACCAGGCCCGCGATGCGGACGGGAAGCGTCTCGGCCCAGTCTTCGGTGATCGCGGTGATGCCCGACTGACCGGCCAGCATGGCCGCCCAGGTGGACGCGAGGTCCTCACCGAGGGGGTTCGTGGTGCCCATTCCGGTGATGACGACGTCAGTCATTGGTCCTCCGATGGATCGGGATGAAAAGAGATTGAGGTGCGCGGGGGTGGGGTGCGGCGGACGCCGACGCTGCGACGGCGTCCGCCGGGAGGGGTGGGTTCGGGGGAGGGTTCAGCTGTGGGACTCGATGTAGGCGACAGCGTCGCCGACGGTCTTGAGGTTCTTGCTCTCCTCGTCGGGGATGCTCACGCCGAACTTCTCCTCGCAGCCGACGATGATCTCGACCATCGCGAGGGAGTCGACGTCGAGGTCGTCGACGAAGGACTTGTCGAGCTGGACGTCTTCGACGGGCACGCCCGCGACGTCGTTCACGAGCTCGGCGAGCTGGGAGCGGATCTCTTCAGTGGTGGCCATGTGGTTTCTCCTTCTGGGTGATGGATCTGGGCGCCGGCCCCGACGGGGCCGACGGGTCTAGGGGAGGACGACGACCTGGCCCGCGTAGACCAGTCCCGCTCCGAAGCCTATGGTGAGGGCGGTCTGGCCGCTGGTAGCCTCACCGGACTCCAGGAGCGCATCGAGCGCGACGGGGACCGACGCGGCCGAGTTGTTGCCGAACGTCTTGATCGTGCGAGCGACCACGACGTGCTGGGGCAGCTTGAGGTGCCGCAGCATCGCGTCCGTGATGCGGTTGTTGGCCTGGTGGGGCGCAAAGACGTCGAGTTGGTCCCTGGTGATGCCCGCGGCGTCCAGGCACCTCTGGGCGGCGTCGGCAACGAAGCCGGTCGCCCACCGGAAGACGGCGCGGCCGTCCATGGCGAGGTAGGCCGGCTCGCCCTCGGCGACCGCCTGGCGCCAGGGCCGGTCCTGGATGATCGCCTGGTACTGGTCGCCGTCGGAGCCCCACACCACCGGGCCGAGACCGTTCGTCTCACTGGGGCCGACGACGGCGGCGCCCGCGCCGTCGGAGAAGATGAATGCGGTACCGCGATCGCTCAGATTGGTGAACTCCGAGAGGGCCTCGACCCCGATCACGAGCACGTACGTCGAGGCGCCCGAGCGGATCAGGGCCTCAGCCTGGGCCAGGCCGTAGTTGAAGCCCGCGCAGGCCGCGGAGATGTCGAAGGCTGCGGCGCCCTTGGCGCCCAACTTCGCAGCCACCATGGCCGCCAGCGAGGGGGTCTGCAGGAAGTGCGAGATGGTGGACACGATGACCGTGTCGATGTCGGACGCCTCCATGCCCGCCTTGGTGAGCGCCTTGCGGGAGGCGTCGAGGCTGAGCGTCTCCACGGTCTCGCCCTTGGCGAGCCAGCGACGCTCGCGGATGCCGGTGCGCTGCTGGATCCATTCGTCGGAGCTGTCGATGTAGGTGCACATCTCGGCGTTGTCGACGATCCGCGACGGCAGTGCCGACCCGAGGGCCAGAATGCGGGCGAAGCGGGAACCGGTGCTTGCCTTGAGTGCTGTCATTCAGGCCTCCTGAGCCGGGTAGAGGCGGACGAGGGGCTGGCCGGGGCTCACGAGGTCGCCCTCGTGCACGAGCCACTCGGTCACCTGGCCGCCGTGTTCGGTGTGGATGTCGATGCTCTCGCGCAGGTTGGCGACGGAGCCAACGGTCGCGCCCGCGGGGAGTTCGGCGTCCAGTTCGACCTCGGGGTCGCGATGGAACTCGCCCTTGGCCGGGGACACAACCATCATCCACGAAGGGGTGTCGGTTTGTGCGCCGGGGATGACACCGTCACTGTGGCTGGACACGAACGCGCGCGCCTCGTCGAGCTGATCGGGGCTGCTGAGCGCGAAGAGTTCCACGCCAGGCATGTTCCGTTTGGCCATCCCGGTGAGCGTGCCCGCCGGGGGGAGTTCGAGCAGACCGGTGACGCCGAGGTCCTGGAGGGACTTCATGCAGAGGTCCCAACGCACGGGACTGGTGACCTGGGTGACCATGCGACGGAGGTACTCCCGCCCGGACTGGACGACCTGGCCGTCGGCGTTCGACAGCAGCCGCGTGCGGGGGTCATGGGTGCTCATCGACCGGGCGAGCCGGGCGAGATGGTCACGCGCGGGCGCCATGTGTTCGGTGTGGAAGGCGCCGGCCACGGAGAGTTGCACCACGCGGGTGCCGGCGGGCGGGTTCGCCTTCAGGGCCTCGATCTGCTCGACCGTTCCGGCCGCGACGATCTGCCCGGCGCCGTTGTGGTTGGCGGCGGTGGCGCCCAGTGCCTCGATGGCGGCCACGACCTCGTCGCGGTTGCCGCGCAGGACCGCGGCCATGGTCGTGGAGCGCAGCGCGCTGGCCTTGGCCATGCTCCGCGCGCGCTCCCGGATGAAGACCATGGCCTGCTCCGCGCTGAGGACGCCGGTCGCGCCGGCCGCGGTGATCTCGCCGACGCTGTGCCCGGCGGCCACGCCGGTGCGGCGGAAGCCCTCGGTGGGGGACGGGAAGAGTTCAAGTGCCGCGACCAGCCCGGTCCCGACGAGCAGCGGCTGCGCGATCGCGGTGTCACGGATGGTCTCCGCGTCCGCCTCGGTTCCGTAGTGGGCAAGATCGATGTTGGCGACTGTTGACAACCAGGTGAGCCGGTTCTCGAACGTGGGGACTGCGAGCCAGGGGGCGAGGAAGCCCGGGGTCTGGGCTCCTTGGCCCGGTGCGACGATTGCTAACACACATCCATCGTGCCGGTTTCTCCGGCGGCGCGGTGGCTGTTGCTCTCACAGAAACCCGCCGGGGCTTTTGTGGGGTTCCCACAAAGAGCAGGGCGCCGACCCAGGCGAGGAGCCACGGGAGCGCCGTCGGTGAGCGTCATCAGCTGAGGAGTCGACCCAGCGTCAGCGCGATGCGCAACGCGTAGGAGTCGCGTGGGTCGCCGGGGGAGTAGCCGGTGAGTTCCTCGACCTTGGCCAGCCGATAGCGGACGGTGTTGGCGTGGACGAACAGGAGCCGCGCGGTGGCCTCGATCGAACCCTCGTCGAGGAACGCCTCGAGGGTCGCCAGGACGTCCCCCGAGTGGGCGGCCAGGGGCTGGAAGATCTCGTGGGCAAGCTGACGGCGCGCGTGCCCGTCGCCGGAGAGCGCACGCTCGGGCAGCAAGGCGTTCGCGGCGACGGGGCGGGGCGCAGCCGGCCACGCCACCGCAGCCCGGCGGCCCGCGGTGGCGGCGCGTGCACTGGCGGCAGCCTGGACGAGGTCGGCGACGACGGGACCGACGACGACGGGCCCCTCCCCGAAGCAGTCGACGAACTGGGACGCCAGGCGCACGGCGTCCTCGTCACCGCCGATGTCCGCGCCGAGCAGGACGACGAGCCGCGGGCCCTGGGGCGCCGCGAGGACGTCGACTCCCGCCCGGTGCGCCAGGACGCGCAACTCCTCGACGGCGCCTTCTTCCGAGGGCAGGTTGCCGATCACGACCACCAGCCCGGAGGGGGAACGCCAGCCCAGCGCGGAGGCGCGTGAGATCACGGACTCGTCTGCCTCGCCGCGGATGACCGAGTCCATGACGAGCGCCTCGATCCGGGCGTCCCAGGCTCCGCGCATCTCGGCCGCGCGGGCGTAGACCTCGGCGGCGTCGAAGGCGATCTCCCGGGAGTAGTGCAGGACGGCCGTGCGCAGCGCCGTACGATCGCGTGCCGCCAATTCGGAGGTGATGTGGTTCTCCACGCTCGTGATGGTGGTCCTGATGAGGTCGACCGTCTGGTGCAGGGGGAGGCTTCGGGTCAGCGAGCGAGGGGCCGCGGCGAAGATGTTGTCGGGGGCGACGGTGGCAGCCCCGGCCGCGAACCAGCGGACGAAGCCGTCGACGCCGGCGCGCACGACGAGGGCGATGGAGGCGCGGTTGGCCGCGTCGAGGTCGTTGAACCACGGGTGGCGGGCCGCGATCTCCGCCAGCGCACGGGAGGTCATCTCCGCCGACGCGGCCGCCAGACGCTTCGCCATGAGCGAGCGCGCGGGGTCGGCGGGCATCCAGTCGAGCTGGTCGGCCTCCGGCACCGGTGCTCCCTCCCTCGCGGGCAGCCTAGGGCAAGACCGGACACCTCGTCCCGCTCTAGGGTTGCGTGCGTGACCGATCCCGTGGCAGCCCTCCGGGAGATCGCGCGACTGCTGGAGCGGGCCGGGGGACAGACGCGCCGCGCCCAGGCCTTCCGCCGGGCGGCCGGCGCCCTGGCCGGCCTCCCGCCCGACCAGCGCGCACGCCACGACCGGGAGCGCTCGTGGGGCGAACTCCCCGGGATCGGGAAGACCACCGCGGCTGTCATCGCGCAGGCGTCCGTCGGCCGGGAGCCTGACTACCTCGTTTCCCTGCGAGGTTCTGCGGGGCCGCTTGTCGCGGGTCCCAATCCACTGCGCACCGCCCTGCGGGGTGACCTCCACCTGCACACGGACTGGTCCGATGGCTGCTGTGCGCTTGAGGAAATGGTGCTTCAGGCCTCGGCGGTCGGGCATGACTACTGCGCCGTCACCGACCATTCGCCCAGTCTCCGGGTCGCCCGGGGGCTGACCGCGGACCGGTTGTCGGCGCAGGTGGCTCTGGTGCGGGACGTGGACGACGCCCTGGACGGGTTCCGGGTCCTGACCGGGATCGAGGTGGACATCCTCCCCGACGGGAGTCTGGACCAGGATCCCGAGCTGCTCGAACGGCTGGACGTCGTCGTCGCGAGCGTCCACAGCGGGCTGCGGATGGACGCCGACGCGATGACCCGCCGCATGGTGACGGCGATCGCCAACCCACACACGCACGTGCTGGGTCACTGCACCGGCCGCCTGGTCGGGGGCGACCGCGGCACCCGGCCCGCCTCCCGGTTCGACGCCGAGATCGTGTTCGAGGCCTGCCGCCAGTTCGGTGTCGCGGTCGAGATCAACTGCCGCCCCGAGCGGCAGGACCCGCCGGACGACCTGCTCGCGCTGGCCGTCCAGATGGGGTGCCTGTTCAGCATCGACACCGATGCGCACGCGCCCGGCCAGCTTGACTTCGTCGAGTACGGGGCCGCCCGCGCGGCGTCCGCCGGCGTTCCCGCGGACCGCATCATCACCACCTGGCCGGTGGAGCGTCTCCTCGCCTGGCTCAGCCCCAAAGCGCGTGCGTAAAAGGTGCTGATCGGCAAGGATGGCCCTCAGCACGCAGTCCGAACCCGGCGAAAGGATGCATCGTGGCACCCCGCGACATCGCAGGACCGATCCTCAATGGTCTCCCGACCAACCTGCCCGACATCGATGCTGAGGAGACGGCCGAGTGGCTCGAATCCCTCGACCTCATGATCGACTCCGAAGGGCGCAACCGTGCCCGCTACATCATGCTCAAGCTGCTTGAGCGGGCCCGGCAGCGGCACCTCGGCGTCCCTTCCCTGACGGCGACCGACTACGTCAACACGATCCCGGTCGAGCGCGAACCCTGGTACCCGGGCGACCACGAGATCGAGCGCAAGTTCCGGCGGCTGCTCCGCTGGAACGCCGCCGTCATGGTGCACCGGGCGCAGCGTCCCGGGGTCGGCGTCGGCGGTCACATCTCGACGTTCGCCTCGTCCGCGACCCTGTACGAGGTGGGCTTCAACCACTTCTTCCGCGGCAAGGACCACCCCGGGGGCGGAGACCAGGTGTTCTTCCAGGGCCACGCCTCGCCGGGCATGTACGCCCGCGCGTTCCTTGAGGGACGCCTCCAGGAGGACGACCTCGACGGGTTCCGTCAGGAGAAGAGCCACCTCGTCGACGGCCGCATCCGGGCGTTGCCCAGCTACCCGCACCCACGCCAGATGCCGGACTTCTGGGAGTTCCCCACCGTCTCGATGGGGCTCGGCCCGATCAACGCGATCTGGCAGGCGCACTTCAACAAGTACCTGCACAACCGCGGCCTCAAGGACACCTCGGATCAGCACGTGTGGGCGTTCCTGGGCGACGGCGAGATGGACGAGGTCGAGAGCCGCGGCGCCCTGCAGCTGGCCGCCTATGAGGAGCTCGACAACCTGACCTTCGTCATCAACTGCAACCTGCAGCGGCTCGACGGCCCCGTGCGCGGCAACGGCAAGATCATGCAGGAGTTGGAGTCGTTCTTCCGCGGTGCGGGCTGGAACGTCATCAAGGTCGTGTGGGGCCGAGGCTGGGATCCACTGCTGGCGGCCGACAAGGACGGCGCCCTGGTGAACCTCATGAACGCGACGTCCGACGGTGATTACCAGACCTTCAAGGCCAACGACGGCCGCTACGTGCGCGACCACTTCTTCGGACGCGACCCTCGCACCGCAGGCATGGTCGAGAACTGGACCGACGACCAGATCTGGCACCTGACCCGGGGCGGCCACGACTTCAACAAGGTGTTCGCCGCCTACGACGCCGCCATGAAGTTCACGGGCGCACCGACGGTCATCCTGGCGCACACGATCAAGGGCTACTTCCTGGGGCAGCATTTCGCGGGACGCAACGCCACGCACCAGATGAAGAAGATGGCCATGGACGACCTCAAGCAGTTCCGCGACCGCCTCGACATGCCGGTGAGCGACGCGGTGCTGGAGGAGAACCCCTACCGTCCGCCGTACCTGCGTCCGCCCGTGGACGACGACCGCATCCGTTACGCCCTCGAACGCCGCCGCGCCCTGGGCGGCCCCGTTCCGGAGCGCCGGAACAGGCCGGCCCCGCTGACCCTGCCCGGTCCCAAGGCGTACGCCAGCGTGAAGAAGGGTTCCGGGAACCAGCAGGTCGCGACGACCATGGCCTGGGTGCGCCTGCTCAAGGACCTCATGCGCGACAAGGAGTTCGCCCCGCATGTCGTGCCGATCATCCCCGACGAGGCGCGCACGTTCGGGATGGACTCCCTGTTCCCGACCATCAAGATCTACAGCCCGCACGGCCAGAACTACACGCCGGTGGACTACGACCTGATGCTCTCCTACCGGGAGGCGAAGGACGGCCAGATCATCCACACTGGCATCAACGAGGCCGGCTCGGTGGCGTCGTTCACGGCAGCCGGGTCGAGTTACGCGACCCACGGCATCCCGATGGTCCCGATCTACATCTTCTACTCCATGTTCGGCTTCCAGCGGACCGGTGACGCGATCTGGGCTGCGGCCGATCAGCTCTGCCGCGGGTTCATGATCGGCGCGACCGCCGGGCGCACCACGCTGACGGGCGAGGGTACGCAGCACATGGACGGGCACAGCCCGGTGCTGGCCGCCACCAACCCGGCGGTGGTGCAGTACGA
>CAZZGU010000021.1:17257-18677 GCA_964653755.1 uncultured Nigerium sp.
GACGGATGTACGGCGAGAACCCCGAGGACGTCATCTACTACCTGACGGTCTACAACGAGCCGATCGTCCAGCCGGCTGAGCCGGCGGGAGTGGACGCCGAGGGCATCCTCAAGGGCATGTACCTGCTCAAGGAGGGCTCGTTCGAGGGCGTGAATCCCGACGCCCGCCGCGCACAGCTGCTCGCGTCCGGTGTGGCGGTGCCCTGGGCGCTCGAGGCCCAGGAGCTCCTCAAGCAGGACTTCGGGATCGTCGCCGACGTCTGGAGCGTCACCTCGTGGACGGAGTTGCGGCGTGACGGGCTCGCCTGCGACGAGCACAACTTCCTGCACCCTGACCAGGGCGCACGCGTCCCGTACGTCACCCAGCGCCTGAAGGATCGGCCCGGCCCCGTGGTGGCCGTCTCGGACTACATGCGACAGGTCCAGGACCAGATCGTCAACTGGGTCCCGGGCGAGTTCGCCTCCCTGGGCGCCGACGGCTTCGGGTTCTCCGACACCCGGGCGGCAGCGCGCCGCTTCTTCCACATCGATGGTCCCTCCGTCGCGGTCCGTGCCCTGCAGATGCTGGCGGCACGCGGTGAGATCGACCCGTCCTGGCCCGCCCAGGCCGCGGAGCGTTACCGGCTCCTCGACGTCAACGCCGGTGCCTCCGGCAGCGTGGGAGGCGACGCCTAGCGTCCGGTTGTGCGTGCGATCGGGGCCCCGCAGCCGCGGGGCCCCGATCCGCATTTGTGGGGCCGGGTTCATCACACGGCCGCTTTTCTGGCAGGCTTGGGGAAACAACCGTCGAGTGGGAGGTTCGGTGAGCACCACGCCTGGCCCCGGAAGCAAGAAGGACCGGGGCGTCGTCGCGATGGGATGGAAGCCCGGTCAGGTCGTCCAGGAGCTGGGTTGGGACGAGGACGTCGATGAGGCGTTCCGGGACGCCGTCGTGGACGCGGTCGGAAGCGAGTTCGCCGACGACCCGCTCGAGGCGGTCGATGTCGTCCTGTTGTGGTGGCGCAATGATGACGGGGACCTCGTCGACGGACTCGTGGACGCGCTGCGCGACCTGTCCGCCGCCGGCTTCGTGTGGTTGCTCACCCCGAAGGTGGGGCGCTCCGGCTACGTCGACCCGGCCGACATCGGGGAGGGGGCGGTGACTGCGGGGCTTTCGCTCGCCAACCCGGTGCCCGTGTCAAGCGACTGGCAGGCCCAGAAGTTGGTCCGGCCGAAGCTGGGACGCCGCTGACGTCCCCGTTTGCGGGCGCATAGCTCAGCTGGTTAGAGCACCTCCCTTACAAGGAGGGGGTCGGGGGTTCGAGTCCCTCTGCGCCCACCCCCGGTTCTGGCCGCCCGACCCATGCCGTAGACTCGACCCTCGTGGCAGCCCTTGACATCCAGACCGAGATCTCCGACCTCGACCGCTCGCTGAGCAGCAT
>CAZZGU010000022.1:0-10012 GCA_964653755.1 uncultured Nigerium sp.
AGGGCCCGCCTTACGTCCGCCGAGGGCCCGCCTTACGTCCGCCGAGGGCCCGCCTCACTTCGCGAAACGGTCCAGCTGCGAGGTGTCCCCGCGGGCGATCTCGTCGAAGAGCGCCTCGGCCTCGTCGGCGTCCCACAGCACCACCGACCCCGCCGGGGTGTGCGCGTCCGGGTTGGAGATGGGGACGGTCAGCGTCAACCCCCGCCCGGCGCCGATCTGGAGTGCCCCCCACGCGAGGCCGAACAGCCCACCCACCCCGTCGCCCTTGCCGAGCTCGACGGACCCGGCCGCGGACATGTGCAGACGGGCGTAACGGACGGGGTTGAGCACCGTCCACGGCGAGACGACCCGACCCGCGAGCGCCGCGAGCATCTCGCGCTGCCGCTCGACACGACCCAGGTCACCACGCGGGTCTGCCTTCCGCATGCGGACGTAGCCGAGCGCGGTGGCGCCGTCCATGGTCTGGCATCCGGCCGGGATGTCGAGGTTGGAGGCCGGGTCCTTGATCGCCTCGGGCGGGCACATCCTGATGCCGCCCACGGCGTCCACGACCGCGACGAAGCCGTCGAAGCCCACCTCGGCGTACCCGTCGACGCGCAGGCCGGTGTTCTGCTCGACGGTGGCCACCAGCAGGGACGGCCCCCCGATCGCGTAGGCCGCGTTGATCTTCGCCTTGCCGCGCCCGGGGATGGACACGTAGGAGTCCCGCGGGATCGACACCAGCGCCGCCGGCCCGGTCGTCGGCACGGCCAGCAGCATGATGGTGTCGGCGCGGCGTCCGCCGGCCTGTCCCGTACCGAGTTCGGCCCGCTCCTCGGGGGAGAGGTCCTCGCGAGAGTCCGAGCCCGCCAGAACGTACACGCGACCGGGCTGGGCGGCTGGCCGTTCGCCGGTGGGGGTGGCGTCCACGCGGTCGACGAAGGGCCAGGTGAGCAGGGGCACGATCACCACGAACGCGACGAACGCGATCGCCGCCAGCCGGAACCACCGCCACGGGCTGCGGCGTCGGACGCCGCGGCGCGCCGGTTCGGGGGCGGCCCCCTGGGGAGCACGCCGGTAGAGCCAGTCCTCGTCATCGGTGCGTGTGGGCACGTCACCACGGTAGCGGTGCCTGCTGTGTGCGCGGCCTAGAGTGAGCGCATGATCAAGCACATCGTCATGTGGACCTTCAAGGACGAGGCGCTCGGCCGCGACAAGGCGGGGAACGTCGCGGAGGTCAAGCGCCAACTGGACGCCCTGCCCGACATCGTGCCCGGGATGGGGCTCTTCGAAGTCGTCCCGGCGCAGCCCGGCCTGGAGGCGTCCTACGACCTGTGCCTGTACTCGGAATTTGCCGACCTGGAGTCGCTGCGCGCCTACGTCCGGCACCCGCAGCACGTCGCGGTGGGGGCGCTCATCAACTCCGTGCGGCTGACGCGGGTGGCCTTCGACTACGACCCCGACCGCATCCGGGTGTGACGCGCTGGAGGTCGGTTCGGGCTCAGCAGGGAACGCGGGCCCTCGGCGGACGTAAGGCAGGCCCTCGGCGGACGTAACGCAGGCCCTCGGCGGACGTAAGGCGGGCCCTCGGCGGACGTAGCGCAGGCCCTCGGCGGACGTAACGCAGGCCCTCGGCGGACGTAAGGCAGGCCCTCGGCGGGCAACTCTCGCTGAGATTTCCCTGAGGACGGATTCTTATGAAATCATAAGTTTCGTGGCAGTCTTCAGGAGCATCAAGGCAGTTGGCATCTCGACCCTCGCGCTGGCCAGCGCGATCACCGGCGTGGTGTTCTACGCATCTGCCCTGGACAGCCCCACCCGCGAGTTGACCGCGTCGCCGTCGCCAACGGAGTCGGCGGCCGAGGCGAACGCACTGGCGGCCAGGCAGATCCAGCCGGAGCTCGCCAGCGCCGTCGCCGCGCGGGAGGAGACCCTCACCGGCCAGTTCACCGCGATCGCCGAACACGACCGGGCCGTCGCCGAAGCCGAGGCGGCTCGCCGGGCCGAGGCCGAGCAGTTCCTCGCCCAGCACGGCTACGAGCAGGGCACCACGGACCCGCGCGAGATCGCACGCCAGATGATGCTCAACAAGTACGGCTGGGGAGACGCCCAGTTCCAGTGCTACGACGACATCATCATGAAGGAAAGCCGCTGGATCACCACGGCGGACAACCCCACCTCCAGCGCCTACGGCATCCCGCAGGCCCTGCCCGGCAAGAAGATGGCCAGCGCCGGCGCCGACTGGCTGACCAATCCCGCCACCCAGATCAAGTGGGGGCTGGGCTACGTCGCGGACCGCTACGGCACCCCCTGCCAGGCGCTCTCCTTCCGACGTGTCCACAACTGGTACTAATACCCCCTGGGGTATAGACTTGGGCTCCTCGCCCCCCGAAAGGACTGCCCGTGTCGTCACGCCAGCCGAGCCCGGCACGTCCGGACGCGCCGACAGGCCTTCCTGACCTCGACCGCTTCCGCGCCGTCCCCGAGATCGAGGCGCTCCGGCCGCTGCGCAAGCCGGGCCGCGGCGAGTCCTTCCGTGAAGGCTGGACGCCGCTGCGCACCCTGTTCGTCGTGGCGCTCGCGCCACTGGCGTTCTGGGTCTATGCCGACATCACGGCCGGGCTCGCGACCTCGTCGGCGCTCTGGGTGGCCCTCACCTCGCTCCTCGCGCTCGGGGCGTCCTTCGTCGTGACGACCTACCTGCCGGGCGGGCCGAAGTACGCCGGCGGCACCTGCGCCGCCGGTCCGGTCATCGGGCTGTTCCTGTCCGGCTGGCTCGTGCACAACAACCCGACCCCCCTGGGCGCGGCCCTGGCCCTCGTCCTGGTCACGGTGGCGGGGGTCCAGCGGGTCACCAGGACCAGCTGCTGACTGGTGACCGACCGGCGTGGACGTCGGCAGGCTCGCCCGCGGGCGACTCAGGGCGCGAGGATCTTCGACAGGAATTCGCGAGCTCGCGGCGTTCGGGGACGGGCAAAGAACTCCTCAGGTGTCCCCTCCTCGACGATCTGACCGTCGGCCATGAAGACGACGCGGTGTGCTGCCCGGCGGGCGAACCCCATCTCGTGGGTGACCACGACCATCGTCATGCCCTGGCTGGCGAGGTCGACCATGACCTCCAGCACCTCGGTCACCATTTCGGGATCCAGCGACGAAGTCGGCTCGTCGAACAGCAGCACCGTGGGCTCCATGGCGAGGGCCCGCGCTATCGCCACCCTCTGCTGCTGGCCCCCCGAGAGTTCGCGTGGCAGTTTGGCTGCCTGGTCGCGGACGCCCACGCGCTCGAGGATCGCCAGGGCCTGCTCGGACGCCGCCCCTTCGGGCACCCGGCGCACCCGGACCGGACCGAGCGTGACGTTCTGCAGGACCGTCTTGTGGGCGAACAGGTTGAACTGCTGGAAGACCATGCCGACGTCGGCCCGCAGTCTGGCAAGGCCTGACGGGTCCCGGGGCAGCGGCTGCCCGTTCACGCGAATCTCCCCGGAATCGATGGGCTCCAGAGCGTTGATCGTGCGGCACAGCGTCGACTTGCCCGACCCCGAGGGTCCCAGCACCACGACGACCTCCCCACGATGCACGATGAGGTTGATGTCGTTGAGCACGTGGAGGCCACCGAAGTGCTTCTCGACGTGGACCATCTCGACGACGGGCGCGCCAACGGGCTCCCGGGTCTGGGACGCGTCGACCGATTCGGATGCCATGACCGAACCCTAGTGGGCGTCTCTCTCAGGGGAGCGGCGTCGCCCGGCCCGGCGCGGTCGGAAGCCGCGACTACGCTGGACACGTGGAACCTCCCGGCCCCGTCGAACCCCCCGGCCCCCCGGCCCCGCCGCCCGCCTGGGAGTACGGCGCCTACCCGCCGCCGGTCGCCGTCTGCTACCGCCACCCCGACCGCCCCACCCGGATCGGCTGCCAGCGGTGCGGCCGTCCGATCTGCCCGGAGTGCATGATCCCGGCGCCGGTGGGGTTTCAGTGCCCCGACTGCGTGGCCCAGGGAATGCGGGAAACCCGCCAGGCCCAGGCGCCCTTCGGCGGACGCCGGCGCGACAACACCGCGCTGACGAGCATGGTGCTGATGGTCCTGAACGCGCTGGCGTGGGGCGCGATCATCGCGACGGGCGGGGCTGACAGTCCCCTGTTCTGGACGCTGGCGCTCACACCCGAGGGGGTCTGCACGGTCCCCGGCGGCTACTACCCGGGCCTCACGGACGCCGCGTGCGCGGCGGCCAGCGGCGTCTGGCACCCCGGAGTCGCGGATGGCGCGTGGTGGCAGCTCCTGACCACGGCGTTCACGCACCTCTCCCCCGTCCACATCGGATTCAACATGCTGGCGTTGTGGTTCCTGGGGCCGCCGCTGGAGCAGGTGCTAGGACGGTCACGCTTCCTCGCGCTCTACTTCGGCAGTGCGCTGGCCGGCTCGGTCGCGGTGTTCTGGCTCGCAGATCCGAGCGTCACCACCGTGGGGGCGTCCGGGGCCCTGTTCGGCCTGATGGGAGGCTTCCTGATCGTCGCGTGGAAGGGGCGCGGGGACGTCCGCTCGATCCTGATGTGGTTGCTCGCCAACGTCGCCTTCACGTTCCTCGGCGGGGCGCAGATCTCGTGGCAGGGGCACTTCGGGGGTCTGGCGGGCGGGCTCGCCATCGCCGCCCTCATCGTCTTCGCGCCCCGGGCGCAACGGAGCCGCTTCCAGTGGGTGGGCGTGGCGGTCGTCCTCGCGGTGCTGCTGGTCGCCGTGGCGCTGCGGGCCCTCGCGCTCGCCTGATCGAGCCGGTCCCCGGGGCCTCGACAAGCTCGACTGCGACAGGTTGCGCTCGGCGAACCGGCCGCGACAAGCTGGGCCGACACGATCGTCAGCCCAGCCTCGTGACCAGCGCGTCCGCGTCACACCCGTCGCAGAAGGCCACCACGATCAGGTCCGCGTCCGTGCGGATCTCCCACCCCGGCCGGTCGTCCGCGGCCGTCACGAGGGAACGCAAGGCGGCCACGTCGGCGTCCGAGAGCGGCAACCGGGTCGGGGAGGGCCCGTCGGTGAGGATGCGCGGCACGACCGCGACGCCCGCCGCCGCGCTCGCCGCCGCCCCGGCCACGCCCACGGGAGAGGCGCTCACGGCGTCCGACAACTCGCCGAGGAACACCGGGACCCCGAACTCGGCGTCCTCACCCCAGGCCAACGGCGCGACGGCGAAGGAGAGGCCGGGCGGGGCGGGTCCGAGGTCGAGGCGGGCGCGGGTGGCGGTGGACGCCCCGGCGCCGCCCGGTCCGCTGGCGGCCGCCAGGACGTGGCCATCGGACGGCCGCAGCACCACCACCGCACTGGGCTCCGCGACGAAGGCGACGGCGGCGTCCGCGCGGAGTTGCACGTCGGCGTCCAGCGCGAGGTGAACGGCACGTCCGGGGATCGCGTCGACGCGGAAGAGTCCCTCGGAGACGGCGCCGTCGGGGTCGACGACCTCGACGACGAAGCCCGTGACGCCGCGGAGGGTGGAGTCCTGGGCGGCGTGCAACCCGCTGAGCCCGACGACGTCGCCGGCGCGGACCTCGCCGCCCGAGCGGTCGACGATCTCCGCGGTGGCCTCGCCCACGGTGCCGAACAGCGGGCGGGCGAACGTGGGGGTGAGCGCGCGCATCTGCTCGTCGAGCACGGCCCGGAAGCCGGGCAGGTCACGGACGGCGTCCGTGAGGGCTCGCTGTCCGGGATCGCCCACGCGCAGGACCGCCGCCTCGACGAACGCGCTGTCGGTCGCGGCGTCGACGCGCGCGACGAACGGGTCGGGAGCGATGTCAAGGGAGTCGGCCATCCGACGCGCGGACTCGCGCGCGGTGGCGCGGTCGACGAGGGTCAGGTCGATGCCAACGCGCTGGACGGCGTGACGGAAGACGAGGCGACGGTCATCCGCGCCGATGACCTCACCGCGTTGCGGGGCGAGGCGGGCGGCCCGGAGCCAGTCGCCGTCACGCAGGGAGCGGTGCAACGCGGTCGGCGACCACTCGGCCCGCCACCCCGCCTCGGTGAGGCGCAGGGGGACGCTCGTCGACGTCGTCCAGACGGGCTTGCCCGCGTGGATCGTCCAGGTCAGCGTGTAGGCGATGCTGCCCCGGCCCTCGGAGGTCGCGAGCACCTGGTTGACAGTCACGTCGGGGCGCAGCGGCCTCAGGCCGCGCAGGATGCTGTCGAGCTGGGTCTGCACCGACTCCTCGTCGAGGTGGAAGGTGTCCGGGAGCGCGTCACCGGACTCCAGCACCCGCTCCACGCGCAGCGCCAGTGCGGACGCCTCGCGCGCCGGGGCGGTCGCCGTCCACCACCAGGCCCCGCCCGCGGCTGCGGCGAGGAGCGCGAGGATGACGACGACGAGCGCCTTGCGTCGTGAGGATGGGCGCGAGGGCGGGGCGGCTGACGGGCGGGCGGCTGACGGGGGGGCGGCTGACGGGCGGGCGGCATCAGTCGTCATCGCGTCGGCCCCTGCTGGGCGTCCGGGTGCAGGAACGTCATCAACGACCAGGGAGCGCCCTCGGTGTCGGCGGAGCGGTCCCGGAACTCGGTGTAGAGCGCGGTGAGGCGGTCCGCGAGGGCGGCGCGGTCGGCGTCCGACAGGCGCAGTCCGAGCCGCCACACGCTCAGCTCGCCGGGATCGACCTGGCGGGCCTCCTCGCGCAGCACGTCGACCAGGACGGAGTCCAGTTCGGGGGCGTCACGGCCCATGGTCCAGGTGAGGCCGGTCGCCAGGTAGGGGATCTCGCGGTGACGGACGCCGCCTCGCGCCGCCGGCTGGGCTTGCAGAAACCCCGTGGCGACAAGGGTGCGGACGTGGTGGAGCACAGAGCCCGGGTTCCTGGCGAGCAGGTCAGCGAGCTCGCGGTTGGTCCGGGGGGTGTGGAGGCACAGGCGCAGGATGCGCCAGCGAAGCGGCGACGAGAGCGCGCGGACCCGAGCGGCGTGGAGTGCGGCGTCGGCGTCCGGGGCAGGGTCGGCGTCCGGGGTGAGAGGTGATGCGCCGCCCACCTCAGGGCGGGCCGCGGGGTCGTCGGGCACGGGCACCTCCTCGGGGCCATTGAAACACGAGGTCTCGGCGGCAGGCCCTCGGCGGACGGAACGCAGGCCCTCGGCGGACGGAACGCGGGCCCTCGGCGGACGGAAGGCAGGCCCTCGGCGAGGAGGTCAGCGGGTGGTCACCGTAGAGTGCCTCCCAAGGGGGACACATGGATCTCGACGACATCTCCGACGACGTTCAGCGCGCGGGCGCGAAGGCCGGCGAGCACCCCGTGGTCGAGTGGGGGGCACGGGCGGGCTACGCGGTCAGCGGCGTGCTGCACCTGCTCATCGGCTGGCTCGGCCTTCAGCTCGCCTTCGGCAGCACGCCCCGGGACGCAGACCAGAGCGGCGCCCTCGCCGTACTCGGCGCCAGCCCGCTGGGAGGGGTTCTGCTCGTCGGGTCCGCGGTCTCGTTGGGGCTGCTGGCGGTGTGGCAGGTCACTGAGGCGATCCGGAGCCCCAAGCCGTTCGACCGGCTCAAGAACGCCGGCAAGGCCATCGCCTACACGAGCCTCGGCTGGGGTGCCCTGGAGTTGTTGTCGGGGGCACGCTCCTCGAGCGCCGAGGACGCCCAGGCCGTCGCCGCCACGCTCCTGACCGTGCCCTTCGGGCAGACGCTCGTCGCCGCCGTGGGGCTCGCCGTGACCGCGGTGGGGGGCTATCACGTGTGGTCGGGAGCGACCAGGCGCTTCCTCACCCACCTCGTCGAGCACCCGCCCCATGCCGTCGTGGTGGCCGGCCAGTGGGGCTACCTCGCCAAAGGGCTCGCCCTCATGACGGCCGGGGCGCTCTTCGTGATCGCGGCCCTGCGCCGGCAGCCCGATCAGGCGCGCGGACTCGACGGCGCCCTGACCGCCTTCCTCGACCTTCCCTTCGGCCAGTACGTCCTCGCCGCCATCGCGGTGGGGTTCGCCGCCTTCGCGGTCTTCAGCTTCGCCCGAGCCAAGATGGCGCGGATCTGACGGACGCCGCGGGGCTACCATCAGCGGCGTGCCCGACGTGAAGCCGTTGGTCGGGGCGGCCGCCCGCCCCACGCTGGACGCCGCCCGCCGCCTGCTGGCCGACGGCGAATGGCTGGCGCGCACCCTCGCCGACGCCCGCGGCGAGGTCACCGATCGGCACCACCACCTCGCCGAACCCCGCGTGCGCGAACGACTGGCCCAGATCCCGGTCGAACGCCTCCGCGACTCGACCCGCGAACGCCTGCGGCTGGCGGGCCTGCCGGAAGCGGGCTTCCGAACCGTCCTCGACGTCCTCGACGCCAGCGCCGCCGACCTCGATCGTGTCGAAGGCGTCGGCGAGGTGAGCGCCGCCGCCCTCCGCGCCGCCGCCGAGCAGGTCGCGAGCGCGGTCACCGCGTCCGTGCAGGTGCGGGTCGACCGCGCCCCCGTCGCCACAGACCCCGTCGCCACAGACCCGGCAGCCACCGGGCTCGTGGTGGCGGTCCGGCGCCTGGCCGACCTGCTTGCGGTCGCCCGCCCGCTGCGGCAGCTCGTCGACAAGGTCGTCCCCGCTCTGGCGGTCGACGTCCCGGCGACCGAGCCCCTCGCGGGCCACCTGCGCTGGTGGTTCGGGGACCGCGCCCGCAAGGACGCCGCCGTCCGCTCCTGGGGACGCCTGGCCCAGACCGTCGCCTGGGCCGAGGAGAACCGCGTCCTCGACCGGGTGGCGCGCGTCCGTGAGGTCGCCGAAGCACCCGCCCGCGAGGACGAGGCCTGGGAGGGCTTCCGGCGCGACCCGGCCGGGTTCTACTCCCTGCTCGCGTCGACCGCCGGGCTCCGGCTCGAGGTGGCGGCCGTCGAGGGACACCTCCCGGCCGAGATCGTCGCCGCCGTCGAGGCCACGACCCTCGACGACACCCACACCCGGATGGCCCTGCGCGGCTACCAGTCCTTCGGCGCGCGGTTCGCGCTCGTCCAGCGCCGGGTCATCCTCGGCGACGAGATGGGGCTGGGCAAGACCGTCCAGGCCATCGCCGCCCTCGCTCACCTGCGCGCCGACGGCGCCACGCACTTCCTGGTCGTGTGCCCGGCGAGCGTGGTCGTCAACTGGGTGCGCGAGGTGCGCACCCACAGCGACCTCACCCCCGTCCGACTCCACGGGGACGACCGGGGCGCCGCCCTGGCCACGTGGCGCGAGCACGGGGGCGTGGGCGTCACCACCTTCGAGACCCTGGCTGCCCTGGCGCTCGACGGCGTCCGGCCCGCTCTGCTCGTCGTGGACGAGGCCCACTACTGCAAGAACCCTGCGACCCGGCGGGCCCAGCTCGTCCACGCCCTCGGGCTGCGCGCCGACCGCGTCCTGTTCCTCACCGGCACCCCGATGGAGAACCGCGTGGACGAGTTCCGCAGCCTCGTCGAGGTGCTGCACCCGGCGGCGCCCGTCGAGGTCGACGCGCTCGACGGCGTCGCGGGTCCCGAGGCGTTCCGGACGGCCGTCGCGCCGGTCTACCTGCGCCGCAACGCCGAGGACGTGCTCACCGAGTTGCCGGAGCTCGTCCAGGTCGACGAGTGGGAGGAGTTCGTCGGCGAGGACGCCACGATGTACGCGGACGCCGTGCGTGCCGGCAACTTCTCCGCGATGCGCCGGGCGGGCTACGCCTCCGACGACCCGCGCGAGAGCGCAAAGCTCGCCCGACTGCTGGAGTTGTGCAACGAGGCCCGCAAGAACGGCCGCAAGGTGGTCGTCTTCAGCTACTTCCTCGGCGTGCTGGCGACGGTCGACCGGGCTCTCACCGCGCACGGCTTCGCCGCCTTCGGCCCGCTCACCGGGGCCACCCCGCCAGCGGACCGCCAGCGCCTCGTCGACGACTTCTCGGCGGCCCCCGACCACGCGGTGCTGGTGAGCCAGATCCAGGCCGGCGGGGTGGGGCTGAACATGCAGGCGGCGTCCGTGGTCATTCTGTGCGAGCCCCAGGTGAAGCCGACCATGGAGACCCAGGCCATCGCCCGCGCCCACCGGATGGGGCAGTTGCGGACGGTCATGGTCCACCGGCTGCTCACC
>CAZZGU010000022.1:10022-16859 GCA_964653755.1 uncultured Nigerium sp.
ACCGAGGGGTCCGTCGACGAACGGCTCCTGGAGATCCTCGGGCACAAGGAGCGCCTCTTCGACGCCTACGCGCGGGAGTCCGAACTCGCGGACGCCTCGCCGTCGGCCGTCGACCTCAGCGAGGCCTCCCTCGCCCGTCAGGTGGTCGCCGCCGAGCGCGCCCGGCTCACGGCGTCCGGGGCAACACGCCCCCAGGGATGACGGCGAGCGGTGCTCCGGCGGCCTAGCGTGGCCCTGTCCGCCCACCGACCTGAGGGGCCCGCCATGCGTCACCGACTCGGATCCCTGCTCGCAGCCTTCGCGCTCGCGGCCACGCTCGCCGTGGGCGCAGTCCCGGACGCCGGCGCCGCCACCGGGCTGGAAGGCTTCGACCCGGGCTACCTCATGTCGGACGAGGCGTTCTTCGACGACGAGGCCATGGACATCGAGGAGGTCCAGGCGTTCCTGGACGAGCAGGGCGAGTCCTGCGTGAACGGTCCCGACGGGACCCCCTGCCTCAAGGACTACTGGGCCGGCACCCCCGCCACGACCGCGACCACGGCCTGCACGGCGATGGTCGCCATCAGCAACGACAGCGCCGCCGGCATCATCACGCGGGTGGCCGGCTCGTGTGGAGTCAGCCCCCACGTACTGCTCGTGCTGCTCCAGAAGGAACAGGGGCTCATCACCGCGTCCGGGTCGGCGCTCACGGCGGCTCGCTACGCGAAGGCCACGGGCGCCGGGTGCCCCGACTTCGGCACGTGCGATCCGGCGTCCGCGTCGTTCTTCGGGCAGCTGTACTCGGCGGCCACCAAGTTCCAGCTGTACCGGTTGCAGCCGAACACCTACCGGTTCCAGGCGGGCTCGTGGGAGGACATCGGTTACCACCCGGAGTCGACCTGCGGGAGCGCGCGCGTCCTCATCCAGAACCAGGCCACCGCGGGGCTCTACAACTACACGCCCTACGTGCCCAACGAGGCCGCCCTCGCCTCGTCGACCACGACCGGCGACGCGTGTTCGTCCTACGGCACGCGCAATTTCTACCGCTACCTGCGGGAATGGTTCCCCGAATCGGCCAGCGACTCCACCGAGGCGCCCATCCTGCCGACCCCGGTCTCGACCGTGCATCCCGGCCTGGCGCCGACGCTCGCGAAGGCGTCCGCGCTCGGGGTGGGGGTGACGGGCGCGGCGACCGGCCCCCTGACGTGCGACGCCACCGGGTGCGTCAAGCCGTACCAGACGGTGTCGATCCACTGGTCGGCGGCCACAGGGGCCCACTCGGCGCTCGGCGCGATCAGGGAGCGCTGGACGGCGCTGGGCCGGGCGCAGGGCTTCCTGGGCTACCCGGTCTCCGACGAATTCTGTGGGTTGAGCGGCGGTGGCTGCGCCCAGCACTTCCAGGGCGGCTCGCTCTACCATGCTCCGACCGCGGGGACGTGGTTCGTCCTCGGCGCCATCCGCGACCGCTGGGCGGGCCTCGGCTGGGAAGGCGGTCGGCTGGGGTACCCGCTCTCCGACGAGTTCTGCGAGCTGAGCGGCGGAGGCTGCGCCCAGCACTTCCAGGGCGGCTCGCTGTACCACTCCCCGGCCACCGGAACCTTCTTCGTCCTCGGCGCCCTCCGCGACCGGTGGGCGGGCCTCGGCTGGGAGCGCGGGACCCTCGGCTACCCGCTCTCCGACGAGTTCTGCGGCCTCACCGCCGGCGGCTGCGCCCAGCAC
This sequence comes from uncultured Nigerium sp., assembly GCA_964653755.1. GTDB lineage: Bacteria > Actinomycetota > Actinomycetes > Propionibacteriales > Propionibacteriaceae > Propioniciclava. The sequence continues at coordinate 11,721 of CAZZGU010000022.1, forward strand.
TTCCAGGGCGGCTCGCTGTACCACTCCCCCGCCACCGGCACGTGGGTCGTCCGGGGGGCCATCCGTGACCTGTGGGCGTCCCTGGGCTGGGAGGACAGTCCGCTCGGCTACCCCGTCACCGACGAGCGCTGCGCGGCGGACGGCTCGTGCACGCAGACGTTCCAGCGCGGCCGCATCGATCACACCCCCGCCGGGGGCCCGCGCGTCGCGTGAGAGCGCTTGGCCCACGGTTGTCCGCCGGGGATGATGGGCGCCATGGCGCTCATCGCTGAACCCCGCCGGCTGAATCCCCTGCTCCGCCTCGGCATCGCGGTGTCGGAGCGGGTGACCGGACGGCGCATGCTCCCGGCCCGCCTCCTGGCGTGGTACCCGCGCGCGGCGGTCGGGGCGGGGGTGCTGGAGTCGCTCGTCGCCCACGACGAGCCGAGCGAGCGGCTGCTCAAACTCGTCCGCGTGACCGCGTCGATCGTGCCGAACTGCGCCTTCTGCATCGACATGAACTCCTTCGAGTACGACCGCGCCGGCATCACGGACGCCGAACTCGCCGCCCTGCAGGCCGGACCGGAGGGCTACGGCGACCTGTTCGACCCGCGCGAGCAGCTCGCCATCGACTACGCACGCCGCATCTCGTCGACGCCGCTCGTGTTTCCGTCGGAGTTCCAGTCGGCCCTGACCAGCGCTTTCACCGAGCGCGAACTCGTCATCCTGGCCTCGACCGCCGCACAGGTGAATTTCTGGGCACGCCTCATCCAGGGGCTCGGCATCCCCCCCGCGGGCTTCAGCGACGCGTGCGACGTTCCTCCCCCGCGATGAGCCCGGTACCCTCGGCGGCGTGGACCACGTCGAGACCCTGCACGACCTCCTGAGCGGACGCCGCTGGGTGGCCCTGACGGGCGCCGGCATGTCGACCGACTCGGGCATCCCCGACTACCGCGGCCCGCAGGCCAGGCCGGCGCGGCCCATCCAGTACGGGGAGTTCCTGCGCAGCGCGGACGCCCGCCGGCGCTACTGGGCGCGCTCGCTGATGGGGTGGCGCAGCTTCGGCGTGGCCGACCCCAACGAGGGGCATCGCGCGCTCGCCGCGCTGGGCGTCCCGGTGGTCACGCAGAACGTCGACGACCTGCACCGCCGAGCCGGCACGCGGGAAGTCGTCGACCTGCACGGCCTCATCGACCGCGTGCGGTGCCTGTCGTGCGGTGACCTCACGGCGCGGGCCGTCCTGCAGGATCGTCTGGAGCAGGCGAACCCCGGCCTCGAGGGCACCCTGCCCGCCGGCGACGCCGAGCTCCGCGCCGACGGGGACGCCGATGTGCCGATCCCTGGGGACTTCGTTGTTCCGGCGTGCACGGTGTGCGGCGGCGTCCTCAAGCCGGACGTGGTGTTCTTCGGGGAGTCCGTTCCGGCGGCGCGGGTCGCGGCGTCCTTCGCCCTCGTGGACGCGGCGGACGCCCTGGTCGTCGCGGGCTCGTCGCTGACGGTCATGTCGGGGCTGCGGTTCGCACGGCACGCGCACCGCCACGGGAAGCCCCTCGTGATCATCAACCGCGGCCCCACCCGGGGCGACCAGCTGGCCGACGTGCGGATCGACGCGGGGACGTCGGAGGTGCTGGGGGAACTCGCCCGAACACGGGCCCTCGACACGCGCAACACGGGCCCTCGGCAGGCGCAAGGCGGGCCCTCGGCAGGCGCAAGGCGGGCCCTCGACGAGACGGCGGAGGTGGTGGCGCGATGAGCATCGGGCTTCACCGCGTTGCAGTCCACCGCGTCCCGCCGCCTGACGACCCTGCGGCGCCTGCGCACCCGCTCGTGGAGGCGTTCGTCCACCTCGACCGCAAGGTGAACCGCGAACTCTACGGCCACGATGACTTCCGCGAGCCGGCGCACGCCACCACGCTGGCGCTGGCCGGGACGCCCTACCTCGCCACGCACCTCTGGGTCGCCCTTCCCGAAGGGCTCGACCCGCGGGAGGCCGCCGCCGACGACGCCTTCGGCTACGCGCACGTCGAACTGCCCCTCGCCGAGGAACGCCACCTCGCCACCGTGTTCGTCGCGGTGCGCCGGGACGTTCGCCGGCGCGGCCTCGGCGAGCGGCTGGCCGCCGAGGTGGCCGGCCTCCTCGCGGCGGAAGGGCGCACGACGATCCTGACCTGGACGGCGGGCCCGGTCGTGGACGCGGACGACCCCGACGCCCTCGTGCCGGCGTCGGGCTCCGGCGCGGTCGACGGCCGCGCGCCGGCGTCCCATTGGCTCGTACGCCTCGGGTTCGTCCTCGAGCAGGTCGAACGCTATTCGCTGCTCACCCTGCCCGACGATCACGGGACCTTCCTCGCCGACCTGCTGGCCCGGCAGCGGGGCAGCGCCGGGCTGGCCGGCCCCGACTACGAGTTGGTCCAGTGGCGCGACGCCACTCCCGAGCCCTGGCAGGAGCCCATGGCCGCCCTGCGGCAACGGATGAGCGTCGACATCCCCACCGCGGGCCTCGACTTCGAAGAGCAGGAGTGGGACGCCGAACGCGTCCGGGTCGCCGACCAACGCCACCTCGACCGGGGCAGAGGGAGTGTCACGACGGCCGTCCGGCACCTTCCGAGCGGCGAACTCGTCGCCTTCACCACGCTCCTGTGGCCCCGGTCGGCGCCCGCGGGCGTCTGGCAGGAAGACACCCTCGTGGCAGGCCACCACCGGGGCCGGCGCCTGGGCATGCTGGTCAAGACGGCGAACCTGGCGTTGCTGCTCGCCGAGAACCCTGCCGCGCAGCGCGTCCACACGTGGAACGCCGTCGAGAACAGCTTCATGCTCGCGATCAACTCCGCACTGGGCTTCGCGGCGATGTGTACCGAAGGCGCCTGGCAAGCGCGCCTGGAGCCGCCCGCGGCCGGGTGAGTGGGGAATATGGTGGCGGACATGTTCGCCGACTTTGCAGACCAGTGGACGCCGCTGCTGCCCTCCGCACACCTGAAGAAGGAACCGCAACGCATCGTCGTGGCCTCCGAGCCGCTCGTCGCCTGGCGGGACAACGACGGTCGGCCGATCGTCCTGCTGGACCGCTGCCCCCACCGCAGCGTGTCCCTCGCGCTCGGCAGACGGACCGACGACGGACGCCTGGCGTGCGGCTTCCACGGCTGGGAGTTCGGGCGTGAAGGCGCCTGCGAGTACGTACCGTTCAACCCCGACGCTCCCCGGCACCGGCTCGGCGCGCTCGCCATGGAGTATCGGGAGGCCGGCGGGCTGGTGTGGATCTACACGGGGTTCAATCCCACCGGCGAACCTGCCTACCCCGAGTCACTCGACGACCCGGCCCTCGCCCGCTTCGACTACGTGGAGACCTGGGACGCGCACTGGACGCGCGCCATGGAGAACATGATCGACTATCCACACCTGCCGTACGTGCACACGAACACGATCGGCCGGTTCGTGCGACAGAAGCAGAAGCGCGACTCGGTGCTCGCGTTCGACCTGGAGGACACCGACTACGGGTTCAAGTTCGGTGCCCGCCTGGACGCCCACCCGCCCGCTGCATGGCTGCGCTGGTACCGGCCCAACTCCATGACGCTCGACGTGGCGCCCGAGCCGCGCCAGATGCGGATCCAGATCTACTGCATCCCCGAGAAGAAGGACCGGGTGCGGATGCTCCTCATCACCACGCGGAACTTCGCGAAGAACCCCGCGGCCTCCGCGCCGATGGACCGGTTCAACATCTTCGTCCTGCATCAGGACCGCGCGATCGTCGAGTCGTCCGACCCGATCGAGGTGCCCGTCGAGAAGGTCGAGCGCTCCGTGCGGACCGACCGGCCCACCCTCACGTTCCGGACCTGGTATCTGCGCTCGCTGAAGGGTTCCCGCGCTCAGGTGCCGTCCGACTGAGTACCGTCCGACCGGGGAGTCAGCGGGCGGGGACTCAGCGGGCGAGTACTCAGCGGGCGGGCCTTGGCCGGCGGCGCCGGCGTCCGCGGATCCACACGACCAGCGGCGACTGCCGGGAGTAGAACACCGCCACCGCCGTCACGAAAGCGACCATGCCGGGCAGCCACAACCGGGCATGGTAGGCAACCCAGCCGACCATGCTCCACGGGGCCGACTCCCCGGACCGGGGACCCACCTTGACCCCCACCTGCACCGGCGGGGCCCAGTTGTAGACCCCCCAGAGCACGCCGAGCAGGACGCCGCACCACGCGATGACGCTGGGGCCGTAGGCGGCCTCGGCCCGGGTGTAACGCCGCATCGTCCACCGGAAGAATCGGTGCGCGGCCCACACCCCGATCAGGCCCAGGGGGATGACCCAGGGCTGGGGCAGGCGTCCGGTGTCGAGGGCGTACTCGCTGTTCATGACCATCCGGCGGGCGACGCCGAGCGACCCCATGAGGGCGGACGCGGTGACGACCCACGCCAGTCCGACGAGGGCGTGGGCGAGGAGGGCGAGGAGCAGGTCGAGGGCTTTGGCGGCGCTCCAGGGCCTGGTCGCCGGGGGGGTGGCGGTCACGGAGGCTGGGGCGGAAGCGGTCACGCGGGTCAGCCTAGCCTCGTCCCCGGTGCGCCTGCGGCGCGACCCGGGGCGGGAACAATTTGGGCCGTTTCGCAGCGAGCCAGACCGGGTGGCGACCAAGATGGATCCATGGACGACGTGGCGCCGAACGACGGGGAGGTGCTGGACGACTACTGCTTCTACGATCACGTCGGGGGCCACGCCACGTTCGTCAAGCTGATCGGGGGGCTCTTCGAGGGCATCCGCGAGGACCCTGAACTGGCCGCCATGTTCACCGACATGGCGGGCGCCGAGCAGCGCCTGCTGCTGTTCTTCGAGCAGTACTGGGGCGGGCCCATGACCTACTCGCTCACGCGGGGCGCCCCCAAACTGCGCATGCGGCACATGCCCTACAAAGTCACCCCCGACATGACCCAGCGCTGGCTGGACCGGTTTCACGACGCGATCACGGACGTGGGCTTCGGGCCGGAGGAGGAGTTCCTCATGCGCGACTACGTCGAGCGCGCCGCGCGCTACCTGATCAACGCAGACGATTGAGTCCCGCCCACCGCCGAGGGCCTGCGTTACGACCGCCGAGGGCCCGCGTTACGACCGCCGAGGGCCTGCGTTACGACCGCCGAGGGCCTGCGTTACGACCGCCGAGGGCCTGCGTTACGACC
>CAZZGU010000022.1:16959-17759 GCA_964653755.1 uncultured Nigerium sp.
GCCGAGGGCCTGCGTTACGACGGCCGAGGGCCTGCGTTACGACCGTCGAGGGCCTGCGTTACGACCGTCGAGGGCCCGGCCAATGGGCGGGCCCTCGACGGGGCGGAAGCGTGAATCAGTCGGCTGTCGTGACCGCGGGAGCGGTCGGGGCGGGAGCGCTCGTCGGGTCCGCGGGAATCGCAGTCGACTCGGACGCCTGGGTCGGCGCCGGGGACGTCGTCGCCGTGGCGGCGCTGGGCGTGGGCGCAGGCGTCCGGTCCGAGACCGGCTGGACCTCAGCCGTAGCTGTGACGGACGGCAGCGCGCTCGGCTCTGTCGTGGGCACCTCGGTTTCGGGCGTGGCCGCCGGCCGCACGACCTGGTCGACCGTCGTCCGGCCCTCGGTGCCCGCCAGGCTCGTGCCCGAGGTGGACTCGAACCAGGTGATGCCCGCCATCGCGATCACGAACGCCGCCGCGGCACCCGCCAGGACGCCCCCCGTGAGGAGGACGCGCTTTCGTGACACCCGCGGGGCGGCGTCCGCGGTGGTGACGACCGTCACCTTCTCGCCCGGCTCGCGGCGGCGCCGCACGACGACCTGCAGGCCGTCGCGGGTGCGCTGCAGTCCGGCGGTGTAGAGGGCACCGCTCACCGCGGCGATCACTGATCCGACGCCGGCGCCGAGTACGGTCCCGCCGGTGCCGAGGCTCGAGCCCAGCACGGCCGACGTGATCGCTGCGAGGGCGCCGGCGAGCACCGAGGCCGCCGTGAGGCCGAGCCCCTTCTTCTCCTCCTCGACCGGCGCCGGGGGTGGCGTGGTC
>CAZZGU010000022.1:17769-18642 GCA_964653755.1 uncultured Nigerium sp.
CAACATTCATCACGCCTGATTTTAGTCCCAATGACGCAAATAGCGAATTCGGGTTGCCGGGCCCTCGGCGTCCGGAAGGCAGGCCCTCGGCGTCCGTAAGGCAGGCCCTCGGCACGATTAAGGCAGGCCCTCGGCGTCCGGAAGGCGGGCCCTCGGCACGATTAAGGCAGGCCCTCGGCGTCAGATGTCGTTGCCCTCGACCAGCGGCGCCACCGGTCCCGGATCGGACGCGCTCGCCCCCGGGTTCGGCAGGGGCGGTCCGAGCTTCGGGGTCATGGGCAGCATCACGGAGCCATCCGCGCGCTGCGCGTACGGAAGGTCCTCGCTCGGGGGCTCCAGGACCGGTCCCTGGTCGTCCAGCGACACAATCACGGACGCCCGCGCTGTCACCCGGTATTCGCTCCCCCGCACGCCCAAGGTGACGCCGTCGCCCTCCTCGACCACGAACTCCATCTCGTCGCGGCGCAGGTGGACGCGCACCCGAGTGCCCCGGATGCGCAACGGGAACGAGAGCCCCTTCCAGCCCACCGGCAGTCGTGGGTCAAACGTGATCTTCCCCTTGTGGTCCCGCATACCGCCGAACCCGTGGACGAGCGAGTTCCAGACCCCGCCCGCGGAGGCGATGTGCACGCCGTCGCAGGTGTTGGCGTGGAGGTCGGCGAGGTCCACGTAGAGCCCGGCATAGAAGTACTCCATCGCCAGACGCTGATAGCCGACCTCGGCGGCCATGATCGACTGCACGAACGCCGACAGGGTCGAGTCGCCCGTCGTGATCGGGTCGTAGTAGTTGAAGTCGGCGCGCTTCTGCTCCTGGCTGAATTGGTCGCCCTGCAGGAAGAGCGCGAGCACCACGTCCGCCTGCTTCAGCACCTG
>CAZZGU010000023.1:0-3812 GCA_964653755.1 uncultured Nigerium sp.
CCTTGTAGGTCTTGCCGATGGCCATGACCTCGCCGACGGCCTTCATCTGGGTGCCCAGCTTGTCTTCGACCCCGCGGAACTTCTCGAACGCCCAGCGCGCGAACTTGACGACCACGTAGTCGCCCGACGGGGTGTACTTCTCGAGCGTGCCTTCGCGCCAGTACGGGATCTCCTCCAATGTGAGGCCAGCCGCCAACAGCGTGGAGACCATGGCGATCGGCAGCCCGGTCGCCTTGGACGCCAGCGCCGAGCTCCGCGACGTGCGGGGGTTGATCTCGATGACGACGATGCGGCCGGTGCTCGGATCGTGCGCGAATTGGACGTTCGTGCCGCCGATGACGCCGATCGCCTCGACGATCCGGTACGCCTGGTCCTGCAGGCGCGCCTGGGTGTCTGCGTCGATGGTGAGCATGGGGGCAGTGCAGTAGGAGTCTCCGGTGTGGACGCCCATCGCGTCGACGTTCTCGATGAAACAGACCGTGATGAGGTTGCCGTCGGCGTCGCGGACGACCTCGAGCTCGAGCTCCTCCCAACCCAGCACCGACTCCTCGACGAGCACCTGCCCGATCGGGGATGCCGCCAGGCCGCGGGCGCAGACCGTCCGGAGCTCCTGGACGTCGCCGACGAAGCCGCCCCCCGTGCCGCCCATGGTGTAGGCAGGCCGGAGCACAACGGGGTAGCCCAGTTCGGTGGCCACGGACTCGGCCTCCTCGATCGAGGTCACCGGACGGGAGCGGGGCATCTCGATGCCGAGGGAGTCCATGGTCTTCTTGAACTCGTCCCGATCTTCGCCGCGCTCGATGACGTCGGAGCTGATGCCGATCATCGTGACCCGGTTCGCGGCCAGGACGCCGGCGCGGCTGAGGGCCGCCGACAGGTTGAGGCCGGTCTGGCCGCCCAGGTTGGGGAGGAGTCCGTCGGGTCGCGAGGTCTCGATGATCTGGGTGAGGGTTTCGAGGGTGAGGGGCTCGACGAAGGTCTCGTCGGCCATGACCGGGTCGGTCATGATCGTGGCGGGGTTGGAGTTCGCGAGCACGACCTCGTAGCCGAGGCGGCGCAGCGCCTTGCAGGCCTGGGTGCCGGAGTAGTCGAACTCGCACGCCTGGCCGATGACGATGGGCCCCGAGCCGATGATCAGGATCTTGTGGACATCGTCTCGACGGGGCATGCGAACTCCTAGCTCGGCTGCGGGGTCTCCGGCGAATGAGCCTAGCCCCCTGCGGGGCCCGGCGCCGCGGCGTCCATCGGGCAGGGCTCGCCGCGGGGCAGCGTCACTCGCCGCGCGTCCTCCTTGCGCCATCTCGGGACACCCGCCCCCCTTACGAACATCCGCCCGCACGCACGCTCCACGTTCGCGCCATCTCGGGACACCCGCCCCACCTACGAACATCCGCCCACACGCACGCTCCACTTGAGGACAAAGGCTCCCGATGTAGCCGTGGCGGGTGTCCTCAACCGTCGCGGCGACGGGCCCGCGGTTGTCTGAAGGCCCCGCGCAGCTGCTCCCCGAGCCTGTGGACGTCCCAGCCCACCGACCACCCCCAATGGGACGGCCACCAGCCGGCCTGCCGGATCAGTTCGTCGCGGGCGAGCGTCGCCATCGCCGCCTTCTGGGGGGCCGAGTCCCCGGCCGGACGGACGGCGAACTTGCCCGCGCCGTCCGCCTCGCCGACCACGCCGTACTCCGCCCATCCGAAGTCGGACGTCGCGACCCAGCCAGATTCGCCGGACAGCACCACCTGCAATTCAGGGGCAGGGAGCCCGGCCCGGGCCATCGTGACCCGGCTCGCGGACTCCAACGGCGACTCCGCCCTGCCGTCGGCGAACGCGGCCACGCTCCGCAGCCTCTCCGCCCCCGCCAGTCGGGCGCCGTGCTCCGCCAGGGCCGCCAACTCCTCACGCCCGACCCCGCGGTGCAGGGCGGCGTCCGCCCCGATGACACCCCAGGCGAAACTGACGCTGCGCGCGAGGTCTGCGGCCGTCCGTGCGAGGGACGTGACCTGCAGCCCCTGTCGTTCCACGACGTCCTCGGCGTCGAGGGCCGCCACATGGATGTGGTAGCCGGAGCGCCGTCGCCCGCGGGTAGGGGGCGGAACGGTCAGGTGCACCAGCGGTGGGTCGTCCTCCTGCACCGGTAGGCCGTGCACGATCGCGGCCGAGTGGTGTGAGAGCACCACCGACGTGCCCTTTCTCAGCAGGATCGCCCGACAGCGCGCCACGTGGGCGGCGGCTCCGGTCAACTCGCCGCCGGTGCCGTACACGCCCCGGACCATCCGGGTCAGTTCGCCGCGTCCGACGGCCTGACGCAACTGACGGGTGTTCCATCCCTCGGCGTGGAGCCGGGCAGCCGGCCTGAGCAGGTAATCGTCCATGCCCCCACCCCAGCACGCCGACCGGCCGGGACCCAGGCGTCGGGGGCGACGGACAACACCCGGACGCGGAACCGACAACACCCGGACGCGGACCCACAACACCCGGACGCGGACCCACAACACCCGGACGCGGACCCACAACACCCGCACGCCCGCCGGGCCCCCCGTCAGGAGTTGAACCGGTTCTGCGCCTCAGTGAGGCCCTCGGCGATGAGTGCCTCGACGGCGTCCGCGGCACGGGCGACCCCGAGGGCCAGCTCTTCGCGAAGCGCCGTGGGGAAGGGGCTCAACACGTAGTCCGCCGGGTCCTGCCGGCCGGGCGGGCGTCCGATGCCCACGCGAACCCGGTGGAAGTCGCCGGTTCCGAGCGCGCTGCGGATCGACCTGAGTCCGTTGTGCCCGTTGTCGCCTCCGCCGCATTTGAGGCGCAGGCGCCCGAAGTCGAGGTCCAGCTCGTCGTGGATCACGGCGACACTGTCGGGGGCGACACGGTAGTAGGCAGCCGCCTTGCCGACCGCCGCTCCGGAGTCGTTCATGTAGGTGCGCGGCTTGAGAAGGATCACCCGCTGCGCTCCCGCGCCGAAGCCGCCGAGCCCCGAGGGCGCCAAGCGGGTCTCGCAGACCTCGGCGCGCATGCCTCGGGGCGCAGAGAAGCCGGCCCGGGCGCGACGGGCCAGCTCGTCCACGACCAGGAATCCGACGTTGTGCCGGTGGGACGCGTAGGTCGGGCCCGGATTACCGAGCCCGACCACCAGCCATGCCGACAAGTACTACTCCGCAGCCTCGTCGGACGCGGCCTCCACCTCGGCGCCGCCGCCGAGTTCGGCCTCCTGCTCCGACCGCATCGCGGCGATCGAGAGGATGAGGTCGTCGGGGTCGCCGGGGAAGACGGCCCCCTCGGGAAGCTTCAGGTCGCTGGCGGCGATCTGGTTGCCGACCTCGAGTCCGGTCACGTCGATCTCGATCTGGGCCGGGATGTGCGTGGCTTCGGCCAGGAGCGTGATGGTCTGCTGGTCCATGCTGACGAGGCCCTCGGTGAGCGTCTCGGCGCCCACGATCACCAGCGGGACTTCGACGGTGACCTTCTCGCCGCGGCGCACGACCACCAGGTCAACGTGCTCGAGCGTGCCCCTGATCGGGTCGCGCTGCACCTGCTTGGGAAGCGCCAGCTGGGGCGTGCCTCCGTCGATCGAGATCGAAAGCAGGGCGTTGGCGGTGCGCAGCGCGAGCAGCGTCTCGTGACCGGGCAGCGTGATGTGGACCGGGTCGGCTCCGTGGCCGTACATGACCGCGGGGACCTTGTGGTCGCGCCGGACGCGGCGGGCCGCGCCCTTGCCGAACTCGGTGCGTGCGGTGGCTGCGAGATCGATCTCGTTGGCCATGGGTGTTCCTCCTCAACCTTGCGGATGCTCAGGGCTTGGCAAGGGAGACGTCCTGTCG
>CAZZGU010000023.1:3822-6745 GCA_964653755.1 uncultured Nigerium sp.
ACCCGCCAACCGTACCGGACGCCGCCCCGCCCCCCCAAACCGTCCGGGAGGGGGCTTGCCCGGGAAAGGGCGCAGGGCCCCCGGCCGAAGCCGGGAGCCCTGCAGAGGTGGAGCGGGGCGCTCAGGAGCGACGTGTTTCGACGAGCTGCTGAAGCACCTTGGGGTCGAGTTCGGCAAGGTCGTTGAGCAGGAGCTGCTTCTCGAGCCGTTGCAGGTCGGACAGCGGCAGGCTGGCGAGCCGGTTGATCAGGGCGAGCTTGGCGTCATCCGGGGGGAGCTGCGGCGCTGGGGCCGGCGACGGGGCCACCTTCCCGAGGTCGCGCTTGCCGCCACCCTTGGGCACGGTCATCACGATCGACGTGATTGCCAGGACGCAGAACAACAGGTTCACGCCGATCGCGATCATGCCAGCGGCGCGGAGCCCGGTGTTGGTCTGGGCGCCTTCCATCGTGACGACGTTGCCGATGAACGAGCCGCCCGCGCCGGCCATGCCGGTGAAGACCGCAAGGGAGATCGCGGCACCGATGGCGCCACCCAGCGACGAAGCCATCTTGTAGATGCCCGCGCCCGCGCCGGCCTGGTCAGCCGGCAGGTTGCTCAGGGCGGCGTCCGTCGACGGCGTCGCGTAGAAGGCGAGGCCGAGGCCGAACAGGGAGTAGGCGATGATCGCGAGAATGACGTACTGGCCGATGAGCAGGTGCGTCATCATGAGCAGCAGGCACGCGACGACGACGATCAAGGCTCCCCAGATCATCGGCTTGCGGGGGCCGAAACGCTGCAGCAGCTTCTCGCCGACGCGGATGAAGGCGATGATGAAGATGCCGTAGCCGAGGGTCAGAAGCCCGGCGTCCAGGGGGCTGTAGGCGCCGCCCTCGGGGCACATGCCGGCCGCGTCGCGCGCCACCTTGCAGCCCGCCAACTGGATGAGCTGCTGCGAGACGATCAGCAGGCCGATGGTGCCGTTCAGCAGGAAGTTCGAGATCGTGGCACCGGTGAAGGTGGTGTTCGCGAACAACTTGAAGTCGATGAACGGGTGCGCCTGCTTGCGCTCCCAGATCACGAAGGACACCCAGGCCACGACCGCGACCGCGGCGAGGATGAGCACGATCGCGCTGCCCCAGCCGAGCTTCGAGCCGAACAGGAGCACGATCATGAGGCCCAGCGTGCCGACGATGAAGAGGGCCAGGCCCACGATGTCGAAGGCCTTCTTCGGACCGGTCTGGGTGACCTTGCTCTCGGGGGTTCCGAGGATCATGAGGAAGGAGATCGCGGAGATGACGATCGAGGCGATGAAGATGCCCCGCCAGCCCACGTACTGAACGACGGTGCCGCCGAACAGCGCGGCCAGGCCGGAGCCACCCCACGAGCCGATGGACCACATGGAAACGGCGCGCTGGCGAGCCGGGCCGTCCCAGTAGGTCTTCACCAGCGCCATCGTCGACGGCATGATGCAGGCTGCGGAGAAGCCCTGGATCGCGCGTCCGGCGAGCAGCAACGGGAGCGCGAGCGCACCGCTGGCGAAGATCAGCAACGCAGAGCCGATCATGCCCATGATGAGGCCCAGCAGGGCGATCTTGACGCGGCCGATCTTGTCGGCCGTGCCACCCATCAGCACGATGAACAAGCCGGAGAACAGCGCCGTGATCGACACGGCGAGGTTCATGGAGGCGGCGTCGACGTACTCCGTCCCGCCCGCATTGATGTCCCTGAGGATCGCGGGGGCGACGGTGCCGGCGGTGCCTGCGAAGAGCCAGAAGGTGACGACACCGAGGACGATGCCCCACAGGAGCTTCTCGGAGCCCTGGTACCCCTTCTTGTCAGCAGCAACTGCTGCGGTGGTCATTATCTACTCGTCCTTTCCGAGGTAAGCGAGCACGCCGGCGACTGCCGCCTCCGTGCCGGTGCGCAGCGTGGGCTGCATGACCGGGCCGAAGCCCGGGTTGTGGTTGGGCAGGGTGGGGGTGTCCGTGAGGAAGCCACCGAAGCCCCAGTAGCAGTAGGGGACGCCGAAGGCGGCGGGGATGTTGCTGAAGTCCTCGGACGCCGTGATGGGATCGAGGTGCTTGACGCGATCCTGCCCGAAGTAGTCGACGAACGCGGCGGTGACCTTGTCGGTGACCTCGGGGTCGTTGTCGGTCAGCGGGTAGAAGTCGTAGACCTCGATCTCGGGGTCCTTGGGCGACCCGGACGCCTCGCACTCGGCCTTGACGATCCGCTCGATCGAGGCGAGCAGGTGGTCGCGCACGGCGAGGTCGTAAGCGCGGATGTTCAACTGGAGGACGGCGTGGTCGGGGATGATGTTCGCCTTGGCGCCGGCCTGCAGGCTGCCCACGGTCACGACCGCGAACTTGAACGGCGAGACCTCGCGCGCCACGATGCCCTGCAACCGCATGACGATCGACGACGCCAGGACGACGGGGTCGATGCCCAGGTGCGGCATGGAACCGTGCGAGCCCTTGCCCCACACCGTCACCTTGATGCTGGCCGCAGTCGACAGCATGGGGCCGGCCGTGGTGCCGACCTCGCCGGCCCACGGCACGGCGAGCACGTGCTGGCCCAGGGCCACGTCGATCGGGCCGACCTTCTCGACCAGGCCGTCGTCCACCATGGAGCGGGCGCCCTCGGCGGTCTCCTCGGCGGGCTGGAACAGGGCGACGTAGGTGCCCGACCAGGCGTCCTTGTTGGTGGAGAGCAGGTAGGCGGCCCCCAGGCCGGCGACGATGTGGTGGTCGTGCCCGCAGGCATGCATGACGTTCTGCGTCACGCCGTTGCGGTCGACCTGCGTCTTGGTGGACGCGTAGGGGAAGCCGGTGACCTCCTTGACGGGCAGGCCGTCGATGTCGGCCCGGAAGAGGACCGTCAGGCCTTCGCCGTTGGCGAGGATGCCGACGACGCCGCCGCCGATCTGGCGGACGTCGTAGCC
>CAZZGU010000023.1:6755-18522 GCA_964653755.1 uncultured Nigerium sp.
GTAGGACTCGAGGCGCCGGGTGATCTCGGCCGCGGTCTCGGTCTCCTGCATCGACAGTTCGGGGTTCTGGTGCAGATGGATGTAGAGCTCTTCCTGCCAGGTGTTGATCTCATCAAGACCCTGAAGCACGCGCTTGGCCGCACTCATCGATCTCTCCTCACGTTCATTTGGTGGACATCTTGACCCTATGACGGAGACGTTCCAGCGCGTGGCGCTTCGTGGAAAATCAAGGCATGTCACAAGCCAGAAAGGTGCACTGGTGCAAGGCCCGGGCACCCCTCGGATGCCTGACGGACGCCTGGTCAGCGGCTGTGGCTGGACAACCACTCCAGGGCATCGACGATGACGCGGACGGTTCGCTCGACACCGAAGGTCTCGGTGTTGATGACGAGGTCGAAGTGCTCGGTCAGCCGCGGATCCCAGTGCCACGACTCGAGGCTCAACTCGGCGCGCGCGGCGTCCTCACGGCGTCGGCGCAGGTCGGCCTGCTGGAACGTACTTCCGGTCCGGCTTGCGGCCCGCTCGACGCGGAACTGCGGGGAGGCGTCCAGCTTCACGTGGAGAGTGTTGGGGCGTCCCGCCAGCACCATGGTCGCGTTGCGACCGAGGATGACGCCTCCCTTGGCCGAGAGTTCCTTCACGGTCATGGCCTGACGCTGCATGATCCGCTCCAGGGGGCTCTGAACGAGGTCGGTCGAGCCGATGTCGGTCATGCCCGTGCTCACGATGAACTGGCTGACGCTGATCCGGCCGGTCCCCTTGGGATCGGCCGCGTCGAGGTCAGCCGTGGAGACCTGTTGTCCGACCCACGGGACGCCGAGCGCTGCGGCCACCTGGGGGCCGACCTCGTCCGCGCCTGCGCCGTAGGACTCGAACAGCGTCACAACGGGGGGAAGGGTGGTGGGATCCGACACGGTTCGCTCCTCGTCGACGCGCCCCGGCGGGGACGGTGCTTCGCTGCTCATCGTAGGCGCCCGGTCGCTCTCCGGTTCGGGATTCCTCAGAAAGACCCACGGTCGGGAGTGACGGAGCCTAGTCTTTCGAGTGACCCAACTCCCCCACTCCGCCCGGGGCAAGCCCTGGCGGAGATCCCGAAGGAAGGTGCGCCATGAGCGCAGCCATCGCGTCCGACAAGCAGAGCAGCCGCCGGGCGTGGACCGTCGCCATCGGCGCGCTCCTGTGCATGATCGCGGCGTCGGTGCCGCTCTCCGGCCTGTCGTTCTACCACCCGTACATCTTCGCCGTCATGGGGGCCCAAGGCATCGCCCAGTCGACAGTCCTGCTCTACTACACACTGATGATGCTGTCGATCGTGGTGTCGATGTTGTTCATCGGCGGCGCTTTGCTCCCCAAGCTGGGCACGCGCACCCTGATGATCGGGGGCTCGCTCGTGGTCGCGGCGGGGCTGACCGTGTTCGCCAACGCCAACTCGCCTCTCATGCTCTATGTGGCGGGCATCATCCTGGGGCTTGGCTACGGGTTCAGCTACCAGCTCGTACCCATGGTCTGGGTCAACAACTGGTTCGTGGCGCGCAAGGGCCTCGTGGTGGGACTCGTGACGGGCGGCACGGGCATCGGCGGCGTCCTGTGGTCGAACCTGATCCCTTCGCTGGCCGGCAAGCCGGCGCCGGACAACTACGCCTACCAGTTCCCGTACTACATCATGGCCCTCGTCGTGGTGGGCCTCACCATTCCGGCCGCGCTGTTCCTGGCCACCCCCGAGAAGCCCTCGAGCATCGGGCTGCTCCCCCTGGGGGCGACGCCGCCCGACCCGAACGCGATCCCGTCCCCGCGCGAGGCGTCCCGACCGGTGCCCGGCTTCACCCGCGCTCAGGCCATGCGCTCGCCGTGGCTGTGGCTCATCTTCGCTTGTAGCGTGCTGCTCGGCATCACCCACGCCGCGGCGCAGATCATGGCCCCCTACCTGACGATGCGCGTCACGGCCGAACCTCCGGCTGGCCTGGGCCAGCAGTTGGCGTTCTTCTCGCTCGCGATGTCGGTGTGGACGATCGGCCTGATCGTGCTCAAGCCGGTCCTGGGCGTGCTCAACGACAAGCTCGGCATCATGTGGGCCATGATCATCGCGCTGACCCTCCAGGCTGCGTTCTTCCTGTTCCTTCCCGTCTACGCGAACTTCGGGACGGTCATCCCCGTCGTGATGATGCTGGCGATGTCCGCGGGCATGTCGACCGGCACGGTCCAGCCCCCGCTGATCACGGCGAACGCCATGGGGCGCCGCGAGTTCGGCAAGATCTGGGCGGTGACGGGTTCGGCCTACACCCTCGGCATGGCCGTGGGCGCCCCGGTCTGGGGTCTGTTCTACGACGCGGCCACCAAGTCCTACGACACCGGCTTCCGGCTCGCCCCCATCGTGCTGGCCGTCGTGGTGGCAGGATCGGTCATCGGCATGAACGCGGGCAAGCGCCAGCACCTTGCGCTGCACAAGCGCGAACTCGCCGCTTGGGAGGCCGAAGAGGCCTGACGGGCCGACGCTTCAGAGCCGCCCCGACCGGCTCAGAAGCGGTGGACGTCGAACAGGCTCGTGACCGAGCCTTCCTCGAAGATCTGCCGGATGGCCTCCGCCAGGAGCGGTGCGATCGACAGGACAGTCAGCTTGGGGATCGTCAGGTCGTCCGGGATCGGCAGCGTGTTGGTGACGATGACCTCCTCGAAGGCGGACGCGTTGAGGCGTACCGCTGCCGGGCCCGACAGGACGGGGTGGGTGGCCGCAGCGATCACGTGCGAGGCGCCGTGGTCCTTGAGGGTCTGGGCGGCCAGCGTGATCGTGCCGGCGGTGTCGATCATGTCGTCCACCAGCAGGCACACCCGACCGCGCACGTCACCGACGACCTCACCGACGGCCACCTCGTTGGCCCGGTTGGGGTCGCGCCGCTTGTGGATGATCGCCAGGGGGGCGCCCAGCCGGTCGGTGTAGGCGTCAGCAAGGCGGACGCGCCCGGCGTCCGGGGAAACGACGGTGAGGTTGTCGAGCGGGTACCGCTTCACGATGTAGTCGACCAGCACCGGCAGGGCGAAGAGGTGGTCGACGGGACCGTCGAAGAAGCCCTGGATCTGCGAGGCGTGCAGGTCGATCGAGATCAGTCGGTCCGCGCCGGCGGTCTTGTAGAGGTCGGCGACCAGACGTGCCGAGATCGGCTCGCGACCGGCGTGTTTCTTGTCCTGGCGCCCGTAGGGGTAGAACGGGGAAACGACCGTGATGCGCTTGGCGGAGGCCCGCTTGAGCGCGTCGATCATGATGAGCTGCTCCATGAGCCACTCGTTGACGGGCGCCGGGTGGCTCTGCATGACAAAGGCGTCAGCTCCCCGGACCGACTCCTCGAACCGCACGTAGATTTCGGAGTTCGCGTAGGTCAACGAGCGCGTGGGCACGAGTTCGACCCCCAGCAGGCCGGCGACCTCGTCGGCCAGCTCGGGAAAGGCTCGTCCCGAAGCGAGGATGAGGTGCTTCTCGGATTGCCGTGTGATTCCGGTCACGAGGCGGTCGTCCCTTCGATGTCGAGGGCTTCCCGGGCCGCCTGGCTGATCGGGGCGTCGCCCCAGCGGTTCTCCACCCAGCCCGGGATATTACGCTGCTCGCCGCGGGCCAGCGCGAGCTGTCCGGGGCTGACGTCCTCGGTGATCGTCGAACCCGCGGCAACGTAGGCGCCATCGGCCACCGTCACGGGGGCGACCAGCACGGAGTTGCTGCCCAGGAAGCTCTGTCGCCCCAGGCTCGAGGGGTGCTTGGCATCGCCGTCGTAGTTGGCGAAGATCGCGCCTGCGCCCACGTAGGCGCCGTCCCCCACGGTCGCGTCACCGCAGTAGGTGAGGTGCGGCAGTCGGGCCGCTGCGCCGATGCGGGCGTTGCGCGTCTCCACGAAGGTTCCGACCTTCGCGCCGGCACCCAACTCGGTGCCGGGACGCAGGTGGGCGAACGGGCCGACCGTGGCGCCCGCCCCGATGACAGCCAGGGACGCGTGCGTCCGGACGACCGTGGCGTCGGGCCCGACCTCGACGTCGCGCAGGGTGGTGTCCGGCCCGATGGTGGCGCCTTCCCCCACGGACGTTGCGCCCTCCAGTGCGGTGCCGGGCAGGACCGTCACATCCTGGGCGAGGTCGACGCTGGCGTGGATCCAGGTCGTGCACGGGTCGACGATCGTGACGCCGGCCCGCTGCCACTTCTCGATGATCCGGCGGTTGTACTCACGGTTCATGGCGGCCAACTGCACCCGGTCGTTGATGCCCTCGGCCTCCCAGCGGTCAGCGAGCAGGCTCGTGTGGACCCGCCCCCCCGCGGACCGGGCATACCGGATCACGTCGGTGAGGTAGAGCTCACCCTGGGCATTGCTCGTGGTGAGGCTGTCCAGGCCGGCCTTCAGGACGTCCGCCTCGAACACGTAGATGCCCGAGTTGATCTCGGTGATCGCGGCCTGCGCGGGCGTGCAGTCCTTCTGCTCGACGATCGCGGCCACCTGGTCGGAGTCCGGGTCACGGACGATGCGCCCGTAGCCCTGCGGGTTGTCGAGCACGGTGGTGAGGATCGTGACCGCGTCCGCGTTGGCACGATGGGTTTCCACGAGCGCGCGGAGCGTCTCTCCCGTGAGCATCGGGACGTCCCCCATGGTGACGACGACCTCGCCGCTGACGTCGGGGATGGGAATCAGGCCACTACGCACGGCATCCCCGGTTCCGCGGGGGTTGTCCTGGACGGCGGCGATGGCGTGCGGCGCGATGTCTGCGAGGTGGGCCTCGACCTGGTCCCGTTGGTGCCCCACGACGACCACCAGCCGTGCCGGATTGACGGCTGCCGCGGCCGTCAGCGCGTGACTGAGGAGGGATCGTCCGGCCACCTGGTGGAGGAGCTTGGAGGACTTCGACTTCATGCGCGTGCCCGCGCCCGCCGCAAGGACGACGACGGCGGCGACTCCCTGATCTGTGGACATGAGATCTCCTCGTGGGTGGCTCGTCCGTGCATCCCCGGCCATCCCCGGGGAGTCGGCCTCAGCCTATCGCGGAGAGTCCCCCACCTGAGAACGCGGCGTCCGGCCTCAGCCTGCTACCTCGACGGGGCTCACCGAGCCCGGCTCGATCGAGGCGTCAACCAGATGGAACCTGGTCACGAGACGCCGGATGCTCTGGTTGGGCGGCCAGCAGGTGTAGAGGGAGAGTTGGTAGACATCCTCCGACGGGCTCGCGCGGTAGATGATGTCCTCGTACCCGGTAGCCACCTCGACGACCTCGTAGTCACCGCCGTTGTCGCTGGGCACCACTTCGTAGACGTAACGGTTCACGAGGTCCGGGTAGACGAGATCGGGCACCCAGACCGTCATGTGGTCCCCGATCTCGAGCGAGCCGTAGGCGCCTGCCACGCGGCCTTCGAACGTCTGGCCGTTGACCTCGACGCCGCCCTCGATCCTGGTGATGTTGTGCAGGCCGACCACGACCGCGTGCGGCGTGGTGATGTTGTCGATGATGGCGCCTTTGAACAGGAGACGGTTCCCGTCGCGGGGGTCCCCCATCGCCTGCAGCCTGATCGCATTCCGGTCGCCCGGTTTCGGGGGGGTGTACGAGCCCTTGAAGTATTCCAGGTACTTCTTGTCGGCATCCTGAGCGGTCTGGGAACTCCTCGTGCCGTAATACTCCATGTCAATGGCACCGACGAATTGCCCGTGCTCGAATCGCGCCGGGTCGAGGGCCTCGGGCCCTGCCGCGATGTACGCATCCCGCTCCGAGGTGGGCGTGGCCGCGGGTGCGGACGACGGCGCGGGCGTCTCGCTCACGGGCGCGGTGCAGCCGGCGATCCCGAGCATGGTCACGAACGCCAGGCCGACAGCGGCCAACCGTGGGTCACGTCTGCAGGTCATGGAACCTCCGGGTATGAGCAGATCAGGAACGTCACAAGGCTACCTCCCGCCGGGAACAGGACGGACGCCGGTCACGTGGTCCCCTTAACACGCGAACGAGTGATGGATACCGCCCCGGAGGGCGGGCTCCATCACTCGTGCGTCTGCTTCTGAGGTCAGTCGGTCTTGAGAACGCGACCGGTGTAGGTCGTCTGGCGCGTGCGCTCGGTCTTCACCTCGCGCACGACCTTGACCTTGTCGTCGCGCTCCTTCTTGATCTTGTCGCGGTCACGGTCACGGTCGTGGTCGCACTTGTCGTCACACCCGCACTCCGGCGGCGGCGCGTACTTGTAGTCGCGCCACTTGTCCTTGTCCTTGTTGTAGCTGCAGTCGCTGTGGTTGTACTTGCTGTCGCGGCTGTCGTCGCTGTTCCCACCTGCGAATGCCGTGGTCGGCACCACGAGCAGGGACAGCGTGGTGACAACAGCAACAGCGGCCTTGCGAATCCTCATGTGCGTTTCCTCCCCTGAGTCTTTTGAACCCTAGCAACTCCGCGATCAGCATGTCGAATCTCTCACCAAGACGTTCGGAGTTCGGGATCCGGGCGTGATCCGAACCAGAGCAGGCGCCTCCTGCCCCTCGCCACCGGTCTCCAGGAGGACCTCAATCCGCTTCTTCTCGCCCGGGGCCAGCGAGATCGTGGCCTGCACCACGTCCATCTCCTCGTGGGAGTAGTAACCGACGTACGGGTACTCCGCCCCGTCGACGGTGAGCCCGTCGATCCAGCCCCACGCGGGGCTGTACACGAGGACGTTCGTCAGCACCGTCCCCGGGGTGATCTGACCGCCGCCCGAGAGATAGGGCGGGAAGGTGGCCGCTTCGGGGGGTGCCGTGGAGGCGATGTCGAGTGCAACCGACAGTTGCCGCTTTCCGTCGGCGAGGCATTGCGTGCGATCGATCGTCACCGAGTAGTCAAGGTAGTAGCTCATCTTCGTGGCGCTGCTGTCGTTGAGGTAGACCCCGACCACGGGCGACCCGTCCTTCTCGCCCATCAGTTCACCGCTCAACGGCGTCCCGGCCAGCACCAGTTCCTCGTAAGGGTCGGCCGTCCAGACCATGAACCGCCCCTCGACCGCGGCGCGGGTGAGCGCCTCCACCATCGCGCCCACGTCCGGGCTGCCGTCCAGGAGCGCGTCGAAGGCCGCCTCGGCGGCGTCCGTGAAGAAGTCATCCTGCGCTTCGATCGACTTGTCGAGGTAGATCTGGTTGAGCAGGATCTGCGCGGTGTTCGTGCCGTCGAGCACGGTGCCGTCAGGCACCTTCACCGGGCCGGTCGCAGCCAGGATGTACTGCAGGGCGACCGGGTCGACCGAGACGACGCCATCCACCTGGGTTCCGTACTTCTTCGCCCACTGCGCACGGGTGATCTCAGCGGCTCGGGGAAAGTCGGGGGTGAGCACGGAGTCCACGCCGAACGTGACGAGTCGGTCGGTGAAGAGCAGTTCCTCCTCCTCGGTGAGGGGGAGCACCGGGGTCTCGGAGAAGAGCCGCCCGCCACCGAGCCGCTCCCCCAGGGTCACCTTGCCCTGGTCCGCGGTGAGAAGGATGATCGCTCCCGGGTGACCGCCGCTCGCGCGAATCTCCGCGGGGCTCTGCGCCAGCAGGATGTACTGCCGCTGCCCGTAGGCACCGAACATCGGCGGAATCAACTGGGTCGCATTGGACGCCAGCGTGGTCGTCCCGGCCAACTCCGTGACCATCTCCTCGAGTTCGGCGAAGGGCCCGGCCACCGGCCCGAGCAGGCGGGCGGCGTCGATCTTTCCGATCTCCTCCGCAGCGGCCCGCGCAGCATCGTCCGCGGCGATGATGTCCGGAGAGACCTCGATGAAGGGGCGCAGGTTGATCTGGCCGCCACGCGGAAGCAACACGGACGGCTCGAGTACTCTGGCCGCCTTGGACAGCGCCGGCAGGGCGTCGGTGGAAAGCCCGTCGACGACGGTGGTCATTGCCTGGACGGCCGCCACGGACTCCCCCACGACGGGGGTGTGCGCCGCGAGCCACCAGTGCGGCCCGTGCGTCGCTGACAGTGCGACCCCGGTCTGCTCCTGCAACCGGGCCAAGGCCGGGTCCACCGCAGCGACGTCCCCGCTGAGGACATCGGAGCGGAGGTCACCGACGGTCGCCACGGCCGTCCGCAGGCTCGCCTCCGCACGCCGCGCATCGAGCAGGACCCACACGGCGGACACTGCGAGAATGACGAACACCATCCCGACGGTCGCGGCGATCCAACGCCCCCAGCGGCGGCGCGGACGCCCTGGGTCGCCGTTGGTTCCGTTCGCGGTCCCGCTTCCCCCTGACGCCACCCGGCCAGCCTAGCCGCTCGCCCCGACACACCTGTCCCGTGGGCGGGTGACGTTGGTCGGGGAGAAGACCGCCGGTACTTCGCCTCGGGGAAGAACACCGCCGGTACTTCGGCGATTCGGGAGAACACCGCCGGTACTTCGGCGGTCGGGAGAACACCGCCGGTACTTCGGCGGTCGGGAGAACACCGCCGGTAGTGCAATCGACCGCCGCTATACGGGCGGTCAACTCGAGTACCGGCGGTGTTTCCGCTCCACACGCAACACACCGGCGGTGTTCGCGCGCACCCGACGAACCGGCCGCACCGTGGGGATGGGTCGTGGCCCGTGATCGCCCAGCGCATGCCAAGCCCGTTTGACGCGGGGGCCACCAACCACTCGGACGACGCGATCAAGACTCGCACCCGGGTCCGACTACGGTGGGCCCATGGTGGAGCCCACTCGCCGCGCTCACCCCGTCACGGGGGGGTTGTTCGCCTCCCCCGTGGCGCCCGGCACCGGCTGGCCGGGCGACCCCGCCAATGCCCGGACGCAAGTCGCCGGGGACCCGGACGCCGTGCGCCTGCTTGCCGCGGACGCCAGCGCCCCCGAACTGGACGCCCGCACCTCGGTGTGTCGGGCCTGCCCCCGCCTGGTGGCCTGGCGCGAAGAGGTGGCGACGGGGGCGCGGCGGGCCTCCTTCGCGGACCAGCCGTACTGGGGGCGTCCGGCACCGGGCTTCGGGCCGGTCGGGGCGCCGATCCTGATCGTGGGCCTCGCCCCCGCTGCCCACGGCGCGAATCGCACGGGACGCATGTTCACCGGCGATCGCTCGGGTGACTGGCTCTACGCTGCCCTCCACCGAGCGGGTCACGCCACCCGGCCCACCAGTGAGCACGCTGGCGACGGGCTGGCGCTTGTCGGCGTCCGGATCGTGGCGACGATCAGGTGCGCCCCACCGGGCAACAGGCCCACCCCGACCGAGCGGGCCACGTGCCAGCCCTGGCTGGAACGAGAGTTCCAGCTCGCCGCGCCGACGCTGGCGTCGGTACTTGCCCTTGGGGCGATCGCGTGGGACGCCGTCCTGGCCACGACCCGGACGCTCGGGTGGGGCGTCCCCCGGCCCAAGCCCCGGTTCGGGCACGGCACCGAGGCCACCCTGACCACCTCGGCAGGCAGGGACGTCCGCCTGGTCGCCAGCTATCACGTGAGCCAGCAGAACACCTTCACCGGCCGGCTCACCGAGGCGATGCTGGACGCCGTCATCGCCCGGCTGTGAGGACCTGCGACTCAGGCCGGCGTGCGGACGGCTCCCGGACCGCGGCGGCTGTGTACCCCCGCATCCCGGTGCCCGCGCTGCGGCGGCCGGCGTCTGCGTCGGCGGGGTGACGCGGGACCGCTCGGGCGCCCTCGCCGGATCCCGGCCCGCTCGCTACGGTGAGGTTCGGGCGTCGCGCCGGCGTCCGGCACGCGGCACCTGGGGAAGGAACTGTCATGCAGATCACGCGCAGCTCGCTCGACACAGTGAAGGGGCCCGCGGACTGGTTCACCGGCGACGTCTACCTGGACGCCGTCGCAGCCGCTCCGGCACCGTCCCGGCTGAGCGCCAACCTCGTGCACTTCATGCCCGGCGCGCGCACCCACTGGCATCGGCACCCGTTGAGCCAGACCGTGTTCGTCACCGAAGGCGTCGGGCTCTGCCAGCGACGCGGCGGGACCGTGGAATTGATCCGGCCCGGCGATCGGGTCCTGTTCGAGGCGGACGAGGAACACTGGCACGGCGCGGCACCGAACCGGATGATGGTTCACCTGGCGCTCAACGAGGCCGACGCCGACAACGTGGCCGTGGAGTGGTTGGAGCCCGTCACCGACGAGGAGTACGCCGCCGCCCCGACGGTCTGAGGTTTCGCCGAGGGCCCGCGTTCCGCCCGCCGAGGGCCCGCGTTCCGCCCGCCGAGGGCCTGCGTTCCGGACGCCGAGGGCCCGCGTTCCGGACGCCGAGGGCCCGGGTCGCGGGCGCCATCTGCCGGTTGAGTTGAGGTCAACCATCGACAAGAGCCAGACACCAGACGAGCTCCGACAGGTTCGTTGCGGATCCGTATCGGATTTCGAGCGATCCCAGGCCGATACCGACCGCTGTCAACGGCGAACGCGTCTCGATCCTTCTCAAGGGTGAGTGGCGGCTCATCCGGATTCGGACGGCACGCTGTCGAGCCAGTCGGCCATGACGTTGATCGCCAGGCCGAGGTTCCCCATTTGGCAGTGGTTCTCGGCGTGTTCGACGCGGGTGAAGATTCGGCCGGTCACCGACCGCGCGTTCACCAGCGCCGCCCGCTGCAGGTGGTAGAGCCTGACCGGCTGGAACCGGTCCCGCTCCCCGGCCAGCAGCAGCACGTCCTGATCGACGCGCTCCGAGCTCAGGTGGTGTTCGTTCATGCCCATCAGCCAGTGCGCGGCCGCCGCCGGCTCGGCGTCCAACTGGTTCGTGATGAACAACGCATGCCTGACCACGTGCCGCAACATCGGGAACGCCCGCATCCGCACCCGGATCGACCAGTCCAGCAACGCGGGCCGCGCCAGCATGACGTCCAGCATCCGGCGCACCGCCGGGCCCGCCGCCACCACCAGGTCGTACAGCGGCGGGTCCACGATCAACCGCGTGACCCGCTTCTCGAACGCCGCGGCCCGCACACACCAGTAGCCTCCGAACGAGATCCCCAACAACGCAACGTCGTCCAGCCCGTAATGGTCCAGGACCGCGGCCACGGGCTTCTCCCAGTCGTGATCGTGGGCCAAACCGTGGACGCGGTGCGCCCCACCCTGCCCGGGCCCCTCGAAGGCCACCACGTCATAACCCCGATCGGCCAGCACCCGCCAGAAGCAGAAGAACTCCTCCATGAACGAGTCGAACCCGCCGTGCGCCACCACGGTCCCCCGCCGCGGGCCGACCGCCGGCAGCCGCAGCGTCGGCAGGAACCCGGCCCCGTACGGCACCAGCCCGCGCTCGAAGCCCTCGTCGGCGAAACCGCGGTCGAAGGCGTCCAGGAAGCGGCCGTACAGAACGCTCTTGTCGGGGTCTTCCGGGTCGGTCAGGAACTCCGCGGCCCGGAACGCGAACGCCGCGTTGCGCCAGCGGCCCTCACGCACAGCATCCTCGGCCAGCCGGGTGAACACGGGCTTGTTGTCGGCCACACGACGAATCCCACGACCAGCCGCCTCGAGATCCTCCAGCCGCGAGTAACCCAGCGAGTACCACCGGTTCAACTGGTAGTTCACGAACCCGACCCGACTGAAGCGTCGGAACCCTACCGGTAACTCCATCATGCGACACCCCTCCAGCCGAGGCCGACACCTGCAGCCTAGCCCCGGGGCGCCTCGGCGCCTCCGCCAAAGCCGCACCCCTCAACGCGAACCCCAGACACATCGGGATCCCAGCGTCGTGTGCGGCGTGCTGCGGCCGGGTTGACCCAGCGTCAATTTGCCGATCTGTCCGGAGTGGAGGGGTGGGGGTTGTCGCCGCGAAGAACCGGACGGCGAAGGCATCCCCCTGGCCTTCGCCGCCCGGTTTCTCGACGGACTCCATTC
>CAZZGU010000024.1:0-4276 GCA_964653755.1 uncultured Nigerium sp.
GCTTGGCGCGTTACGTTAAGATGGCAGCCCTTGCCTTGCAGTGTGAATATGAGGTGACTTTGCCATGTCAGTATATTGTCCTCCTTCGGCAGCGTGGCAGCATCGCTTGAATGCGGCAGCGGGACACTTCAGCGCGGGCCGTTATCGTCAGGCGGCCGAGCTTGCGCGCGATCTTTGCCGGCAGCAGGCAGACTTTGGCCCGGCGCACAAACTGCTTGGCAGTGCCTTGCATGTACTGGGCGAGCATGAAGCCCAACCCCTTCCACTCGAAGGTGGTCTCGGTGAGGACGGCTCCCCCCAGGCTCATCGCGATCTGCATCCCCATCACCGTGATGACGGGGATGAGGGCGGGGCGGAGCGCGTGCTTGCGCACGAGCCTGGCCTCGCCCACGCCCCGCGAGCGGGCCGACTCGATGTAGGGACGCTCGAGGGTGCCGATCAGGTTCGTGCGCACCAGCCGCAGGAAGACGCCCCCGGTCAGGAAACCGAGCGCGAGCGCCGGCAGGATCGCGTGGCTGACGACATCGCGGAGCAGCGCCACGTCGCCGAGACGCAGCGCATCCAGCACGTAGAAGGGACTGGGGTTGGTGATGGTCGCCATCGTCAGTTCGCCGCTGGTGGAGAGCCGGCCCGACACGGGTAACAGACCCAGCCGAACCGAGAAGACGAGCTTGAGCATGAGGCCGATGAAGAACACGGGGGTCGCGTAGCCGAGGATCGCGACGACGCGGAGCACGGCGTCCGGCCAGCGGTCCCGGCGGTAGGCGGCGATCATGCCGAACGGGATGCCGAACAGCAGCGCCACCACGAGGGAGTAGCCGACGAGTTCGGCCGTGGCCGCCCCGTAGGTCGCGAGGATGGTGGTGACGGGCCGGTTGTCGGTGAAGGTCGTCCCGAAGTCGCCGCGGACGAGGTTGCCGAGGTACTCCAGGTACTGGATGACCAGCGGCCGGTCGTAGCCGGCGGCCGCGACGCGTTCGGCGAGCTGGTCGGGAGGGAGGCGCCCGCCGAGGGCTGCGGTGATCGGGTCGCCGGTGATCCGCATGAGGAAGAACACCACCGTGACCAGGATGAAGATCGTGGGGAAGATCAGCAGGAAGCGCACCAGGATGTAGCGGCTCAGGCTGCCACCCGGTCGCTCCCCGGGGTCGGGGGCCGCAACCTGCCCGGCCGATGCTTCGGCGATGGCGGTCATCGCGGCTCCTTGTCATGAGCCGGGTCAGGCCGGGCGACTCGCGGTCGCCCGGCCCGAACCGGTGAGGGTGTTACTTGCTCAGCACGCCGAGACGGAACTTGAACGAGGCGTCCAGCGTGTCGCCGGCGCCCTCGACGCCCTCGGCGGAGACGGCGAACTGCTTGCCCTGCAACAGCGGCAGGGTGGACAGGTCCTGGGCCAGGATCTCCTGGAGGTCGGAGAGCACCTTCTCGCGCTCGGCGGCGTCCGCGATCGTGGCCTGCTGGGTGAGCAGCTCCTGGACGGCCGGGCTGTCGTAGTGGTTCACCAGGAAGTTGTCCTTGGCGAAGAACGGCGTCAGGTAGTTGTCGGCGTCGGAGTAGTCCGGGAACCAGCCGAGCTGGTACATCGGGTACACGTCCGCGCTGCGGTCCTTGGCGTACTGCACCCACTCGGTGGACTGCAGGTCGACCTGGAAGAGCCCGGACGCCTCGAGCTGGCCCTTGATGGCGGCGTACTCGTCGCCGGAGCTCGGCCCGTAGTGGTCCGGGTTGTACTGCAGCTTGAGGACGACCGGAGTGGCGACGCCGGCGTCCGAGAGGACCTGGCGGGCCTTGTCGACCGAGGGACCGCCGTTGCCGTCGCCGTAGGCGGACCGCAGCGGGGTGGTGGCGCCGGTGAAGCCGTCGGGGACGTGGGAGAACAGCGGCTGGTAGGTGTCCTTGTAGATGTCCTTGGCGATCACCGCGCGGTCGACCGAGTGGGCCATCGCCTGACGGACGGCCTTCGCCTTGGCCTCGTCGGCCTCGGGCGTGGTCGCGCCGAACGGCATCGTGTTCATGTTGAAGACGATGTACCGGATCTCGCCGCCGGGCCCCTCGTGGACGGTGGTCTTGGCGTCGCCCCGGAGCGACTCGATGTCGGTCGCCGACAGGCTGCGATACGCGACGTCGATGTTGTTCTGGCTGATGTCCAGCTTCAGGTTGTTGGCGTCGGCGTAGTACTTGACGTTCACCTGGGCCGTCTTCGGCTGGCCGAGCATGCCCTGGTAGCCGTCGTAGGCGGCGTAGGAGACGAGCTCGTTGAAGTTGTAGGTCGTGATCGTGTACGGGCCGCTCCACGGGTTCGCAGCGACGATCTCGGAGTCGGGGAGCAGCGCGTCCGCGGGGAACACCTCCTCATCGACGATCGGGCCGGCCGGGCTGGTCAGGATCTGCGCCCAGATCTGGTCGTTGGCGGTCTTGAGCGTGAAGACGACGGTCGTGTCGTCGGGTGCGGCGACGGACTCGAGGTTGCCGAGCAGGCTCGCGGGACCGTTCGGGTCGGCGATCGCGACCTGGCGGTCGAACGAGAACTTCACGTCGGAGGAGGTCAGGTCGTGACCGTTCGCGAACTTCAGCCCCTCCTTGAGCTTGACCGTGTACTCGGTCGGCGAGGTGAACTCCGCGGAGACCGCGATGTCGGGGGCAGGGGTCGTGTCCTCGGCACCCGGGGCGGTGTTCATCAGGAACGCGTAGACCTGGTTCATGACGAAGAACGAGGCGTTGTCGTAGCTGCCGGCGGGGTCGATCACCGTGACCTTGTCCGTCGTGCCGAGGGTGATCGCCGGCGAGGCCGCGCCGCCGGAGGCGGGGGCACTGCTGGGCGCCGTTGTCTGCGCGCAGCCGGTGATCAGGGCGGCTGCGGCGCCGAGGGCGAGGGCAGCGGTCGCCGAACTCCTGGTGGGCCTTCTCATAGGAACGTCCTTTCGGTCCGGTGTGGGGTGCGGTCTTGCGCGCACGGCGTCCCCGCTCAACGACCTGATGACGTCAGGGGCTGATCGTTACGAAACCGCCGCGTAGGGCGCCGACGGTTCACCGCACCAGCGCGACGCCCTCGACCAGCCAGCGTCTCCCCTCCACCACCGCGCGACCGGGGTCGTCGGCGATGTCGGCGACGGTCACGGCAGCGCCGGTGAGCAGGCGCTCCAGGGCCGGGCGCACGGCGTCCGGGACCGTGAAGCGTCCCGCCCGCGACCGGACGGTGATGCGCCCGTCCTCGGCGGGATCCAGGGTGGCGTGCAGGTGGGGGCGCGCGACGAGCGTGTCGGCTGGGCCCAGGGCGTCCGCGGCCTCGAGCTGGGCCAGCGGCGCCAGCGAGGCCGGACGCTGGGCCGCGCGGGCCTTGGCCTGGAGCGCGTTCGCGAGGACGCCCGTGTCGATGCCCGCGAGGGCGTCGGCGATCGCGGCCCGGACGACCTGCGCGTCGGCGTCCAGGTGGGCGGGGTCGGCGACGTCGACCCCGAGAGGCAGGGACTCCCGCACCGCCGGGTTGTCGCCCAGGGCGCGGCGCACGGCGTCGAGCAGGTGCTCGGCGAAGTGGTGCCGCGTCCAGGCGTGGACGCCGATCGTGAGGTGGATGGTGGTCCCGCCGAGGGCCCTCGCTGCATGCACATACCCACGGGGGAGGTACAGGCAGTCGCCGGGGCGCAGCACCGTCCGGAGGGCAGGGGGTGCGGACGCCGCGGCCTCGACCTCGGCGCGATGGTCGGCCCAGGGCTGGTCGCGCAGGGGGAGCGGCCGCGGGGGCTCGTGGATGATCCACTCCTTGGTGCCGTGCACCTGGAGCACGAACACGTCGTGGACGTCGTAGTGGCTGCCGAAGCCCTGGTTCTGGGCGGGGGTCACGTAGGCGTTCACCTGGACCGGGTGGCCGAGTTCGCCGGCGAGCTGCTGACTGAAGGCGGTGATCGGCTCCCAGGTGCGGTGGAGGCCCTGGAGCACGATGGTGGCACCGTCGGCGAAGAGCCGCCGGACCTTGTCGTCGCTCACCTGGTCGCCGACGCCGGCACCGATGCCCCCGCCGGAGGTGAAGGCCGAGTCGGGCAACGTGGCGCCGCCCTTGGCCATGCGGAAGAAGGGGGTCCGCAGGCCGCGGTGGGTGATCAGCTCATCGACGGCGGCGAGGCTGAAGAGGTCGGCGAACTCGTCGCCACCGCGGTCCTCGCGGGTGGCGAGCAGGTGGCGCCGCCCCCAGACCTCGCGGGCGAAATGCTCCCGCGGCATCGCGAACAGCCGCCCGAGGGCGGTGTCCTGACCGGGCACAGGCGGCTCAGGCACCCGC
>CAZZGU010000024.1:4376-6984 GCA_964653755.1 uncultured Nigerium sp.
GCTCCGGCGTCGGCTCCTGCGTCTGCTCCTGCGTCCGCGCCCGCGTCGGCTCCGGCGTCTGCGCCCGCGTCTCCGGCGGCCGCACCCTCGAAGGGATCCTCGACCAGGTCTTCAGGTTCCTTGCTCATGGCTGCTCCTCCGCTGTCGTGTGGTGGCGTCAGTTTGCAGCAGCGTCCGAAGTCAGGCAAGGGCCCGCGGACCGGGCTTCGAGCACGAAACACCGCCGGTACTCGAATCCACCGCCCATAGACCAGCGGTCGATGTGACTACCGGCGGTGTTCTGTCCGCCGGGATCGGCTCCGCCGAACCTCAGCCGCCTACCAGTTCGGCGCTCTTCTCCCAGAGCGCGTCGACGAGCGCTTCGTCCAGCGCTTGCGGGTTCGGCTTCCGGACCTTTCGCTTCACGTAGTACTGCCCGGGCTCCCAGTCGCGCGCGGGCGTCCCGGTGGCCAGCCAGACGAGCGTATCGGCGCCGCCTTCGGGGCTGACCATCACGCGCTTGCCCAAGGGGGAGCGGTAGAACCAGCGCGTCACCCCCGAGGCGGTCTCGCCGAAGTTCGTGGCGACGATGCCCGGATGGAACGCCGCGGACGCCACGCCGTCGCCACCGTGCCGCTTCTGGATCCCCCGCGTGAAGAGGAGGTTCGCCAGCTTCGACTGGCC
Organism: uncultured Nigerium sp.; assembly: GCA_964653755.1. Lineage (GTDB taxonomy): Bacteria > Actinomycetota > Actinomycetes > Propionibacteriales > Propionibacteriaceae > Propioniciclava. Next base: position 5,040 of record CAZZGU010000024.1, read on the forward strand.
GTAGGCCGCGAACGGCGTCCAGGTCCGCGTCAGGTTGGGGTCGGTCAGGTTGATGCGACCGCCCGCCGACGCCAAGCTCGAGGTGTTGATGATCGTCGCGCGGCTGGCCAGCAGCAGGTCCATCAGGCGGGTGGTGAGCAGAAACGGCGCGAGGTGGTTGACCTGGAACGTGATTTCGTGCCCGTCCTCGGTGACCCGATGGTCGGCGAACAGGCCGCCGGCGTTGTTGGCCAGGACGTCGATCCGTGGGTACGCCGTTCGCAGCGCGTCCGCCAGGGCGCGCACCTGAGCCAGGTCCGCGAAATCCGCCACGAAGGCGTCCGCGCCCAGTTCGGAGGCCACCCGCTCCACCTTGGACGCCGTTCGCCCGACCACCACGACGCGGTCGCCGTCGAGGGCGAGTTGGCGAGCGGCGGCGGCGCCGATGCCGTCACTGGCTCCGGTGATGACGACGGTGCGGGGGGTCTCTCTCACGGTGAGCCAGACTACCGGCGCGCACCACGACGACTCCGAACGGTCCGCCGCCCTGGGTGACGTGGGAGCTCGCTCGTGTCACGGACCCGTCATCCCGCGACAAGCGGTGTCGCGCTGGCCGTCGGACGGCCCCTGTCCTAGCGTTGGCCTCACGCGGAAGGAAAGAGACGCCCCATGACCGATTCGACCTCCCTGGCCGAAGAGCGCGCCGCGTTCGCGACCGCCGCGGTCGCGACCGTTTTCGCGTGGTACGCGCTGCCTGACGTCGTCCGCAGCCGCGGCGCTCGGGTGGTCGCGAAGGCTGGCCTGTCGTGGGTGACCGCCTGGGGGGTGGCGCTCGTGCCGGCGGTCTACCCCGAGTCCGCGGACCTCGCCGACCGCGCCCTGCGCCGAATGCCCACCTCCGCGCCGGCGGCCGTGGCGGTGGCGGTGGGCGCGGTGGCGGCGGGCGTGGCGGCGATGGTCTGGTTCGAGAAGGCCGCCTTCGCGCGCGGCGAGGCGCGACTGGCGCGCGGCGTCCGGTTCCCGCACACACGCCAGGCCGCCGCCCTCGCCCTGGCCACGGCAACCGTTGCCGTCGCAGACTGGCCCGCGCTCGCGACCGTCACCCGGCGCGACTGACCCTGGTGGGGACGGCCGAGGCACCCCTGTCCGCCCCTGGCGGCGAGCCCGGGCTCGCAACGCTCGCGGTCTTGTCGTAGGGAGCGGTTACCGTAGTAGGCATGAAGCGTCTGCTCAGCCTCATGCTCGTCACCCTCGTCGGCCTCGTCGGGGTTCTTCTGGCGGCCGCCCCCGCGCGCGCCGACGACAACCCTTCTTCCTGGCGCATCTCGCGGTACGCCGTCACCGCCGACGTCGACGCCCAGGGGACGACCTCGGTCGTGATCGACCTCGACTTCGACTTCGGGTTCGACAGCGGCCATGGCCCCTTCATCACGCTTCCGCTGCAGCAACGTGTCGAGGGCAACCCCGACGTCTGGCGGATGGTCGACGTGGATCTTGGCGCAGTGAGCAGCCGCACGGGCGCCCCCACTGCCATCGACACCACCGTCGAGAACGGGGTCCTCGTGGTGAGGATCGGCGACCCGGACATCGAGGTGCGCGGCGTCCAGCAGTACACGATCAACTACACCGCGCGCGGGCTCATCGCACCCCAGCAGGCTCAGTCGGGCCTCGACGAGTTCAACTGGAACGCCGTCGGCACCGGCTGGCAGGTCCCGCTGCTGGACGTCAGCGTCGTGGTCAACGGGCCGGTCCCTGTCGAGCGGACCGCGTGTTTCTGGGGCTCGGGATTCAATCTGCCGTGTGAGTCCTCCGTGTCGGGCAACTCCGCCTCCTACGCCGTGGACCGCCTCGACCCGAGCGAGGGGCTTCAGGTGGTCGCGGGGTTCCCTGCCGGCACCTTCACCGGAGCGGAACCCTCTGTGTCAACATTAGATGAGACGGCAGGACGGTCCTGTTTATTGTCTTG
>CAZZGU010000024.1:6994-18344 GCA_964653755.1 uncultured Nigerium sp.
CCCGTTGACGGGTGGGCTCACCGGTGCGGCCACCGCGCTCGGGCTCGGTCTGGTGATCGCCCGGACGCGGCGCTCCGCCCGCGACGAGGTTTACCTCGGCCTGACGCCGGGCGTCACCCCTGCGCCGGGGCAGCAGACGGCCGTGGGGCGCGCCGGCCGCGACACGCCGGTCGCCGTCCAGTTCACCCCTCCCAAGGGCGCCACGCCAGGGGAGGTCGGCACGCTCCTGGACGCCAAGGCCGACCACGAGGACGTGACCGCGACCATCCTCGACCTGGCCGTGCGGGGTCACTTCCGCATCGTGGAGGAGGACAAGAAACACTGGCGCTTCCTGCGCCTGCGCTCCGACGACCGCCTGACCAACCCGGAACGGCACGTCATCGACACGCTCTTCTCCGAGGGGCCGCAGGTCACCACGGCGGACCTGCGCGACAAGAGCTACCACCACCTCCTCCCCGGCACCCGGAGTCGCCTCTACGAGCGCGTCACGGATGAACTGCGGTGGTTCAAGACCCGTCCCACCTGGGCACGTGGGCTGGCGATCGTGGCGGGCGCCGCCCTCGTGCTCGGAGGCGTGGTGCTCGGCCTTGCCCTGGCTCTCGTCGGGTTCGGCCTGCTCGGGCTGGCGCCGATCGTGGTCGGGGTGGCGCTCATGCTCCTCAACAACCAGTTCGGCAGGCGGACGGCCGAGGGCTCCGCCGTGCTGGCCCAGGCCAAGGGGTTCGAGCTGTACCTGCGCACGGCCGAGGCCGACCAGATCAAGTTCGAGGAGTCGATCGACGTCTTCTCCCGCTACCTGCCGTACGCGATCGTCTTCGGCGTCGCCGAGCGCTGGACGAAGATCTTCGCCGACCTGGCAGCCCAGGGCCGCTACCAGGCGGACACGTCGTGGTACGTAGGTCCGTACCCCTACTTCTACGGGTCGAGTTTCTCGCACGCGATGGATGACCTGAGTCACAGCCTCAGCCAGTCGATGCAGGCGGCGGTGGCCGCCCAGACCCAGGCGACAGCGGGCTCGAGCGGCGGGTCAGGTTTCTCGGGTGGTGGCGGCTTCGGCGGCGGCGGTGGCGGCGGCTGGTGATCCAGGCGTGACCCCCGCGGGGGACCCGCGCGTGAGCCTCCCCCTCGACCTCGGACGCCGCGCGCTCGAGGTAGCCCCCCGCCTGCTGGGCTGCGTGTTGCGGGTGGGCGGGGTCGCCGTCCGGATCACCGAGGTCGAGGCTTACGAGGGCACCGACGATCCCGCCTCCCACGCGTTCCGCGGGCCCACGCCCCGCAACGCGGTCTTGTTCGGCCCGCCCGGACGCCTCTACGTCTACCGCCTCCACGGACACCACTGCTGCAACATCGTGTGTGGCCCCGAGGGGGTGGCCAGCGCCGTCCTCGTGCGGGCGGGCGAGGTCGTGGACGGACTCGCCGAGTCGCGCGCTCGGCGTCCGGGAGTGCGGGACGCGTGGCTGGCGCGGGGTCCGGGCAATCTGACGCGCGCGCTGGGCATCACGTCCGCCCACAACAGCGCCGACCTCGCAGGGCCGGTGGTCTTCCTGGCCTCGGGCGACGCGGTGCTCCCGTTCGTCACGGGCCCGCGCGTCAACGTGAGCCGGGCCCACGACCGTCCGTGGCGGTTCTGGCTGTGCGGGAACACGTCGGTGTCGGCGCACAAGACGCACCCGGGCGCCCGCGGCGAGGCGTCAGGCGGCGACCACGGCCTCTCGCAGCAGGGCTGACCGCGTCGCCAGACTGGCGCAGACCGCCGCTGCCGCTCGAGACGCGGCCGCTCCCCAAGAAGGACATCGCCTTCGTTCCACCACGCGCCTCGAGCTGACCGTCATCCACAGGCTTGTCCACAGCTGGGGAGAACTTACAAGGCTGTAGTTCGCAGACGCCGGTCCAGGTGGTCGAGAGCCACTGTCCGGGGGGCGCGAAAGTGAGAGTAACGACGGACATTCGAGAGTCGATGAGAGTAGAAGCGGTTTCCGGCCGGAAAGTGAGAGTGAGTCGAGTCGACTCAACCAGTCTTGCTCGTGCGGCGAAGCACGTGCCCCTCGGACTGCCGCTGTGGTTTACCCGGATCTGCCGATGGTCGATGACATCACGGATCTGGCTCCCCTCTGTGTCAAGAGGTCGCCCAGAGTCGGGACGCCGGGTGGAACGCTGTGGCGTCAGTGGGCCGTCGTCGCCTCGTGGGCCCTTGACAGGGCCGGGTCGGCGTCCAGATCCGCGTGGCGCGCCGGTTGAGAACCGACGCTCCGGTTGTAGCCGTGGCATCGGTCCTGAAGCGGCGCGTCTGTGTGGGCGTTTGTCCTGATCCGGCGCAGATGTCCTCCGCCGGCGCCTGTCAGTGGCCGTTCGACAAGCGGCGACACGACAAGCGGCGCGCCAGCCCCGTCCACTCACTGTTTCGGGCGAATTCGGACCCACGAGCGGCGGTTGAGCGACACGAGGGCCGCGCGCCGACGGCCGCCCGCACAATGCGGAAGATCGCGCAGGGTACTCCCTGCGCAATCTTCCGCAATGCGACGAAGCAAGCGCCCAGCGTGGCCCATCTGCGCGGAACCTGCTGCCCCAGCCCACAGGCTTGGGGGTCAGGTCACGCGCGTCAGGCGATGCTGACGCTGACCTCGGTGCCCCACGGGTCGTGGGCGGTCACTGTGCGGCCGTCGTCGGCGTAGGCCACCGCGTGGCGTCGGAGGCGGGCGACGAGGGCATCCAGATCTCCGCGCTGGGGGACGGTGACCGCCACCTGGCCCAGGCCGAGGCTCGCGGCTCGGGGTCCGGCGCCACTGCTCCTCCACACATTCAGGGCGATGTGGTGATGGTAACCGCCCGCGGAGGCGAACAATGCGCCGCTGTACTCGCTCAGCGTGACCTCGAAACCGAGGGTCTCGGCGTAGAACCGTCGGGCGGCCGTCAGGTCGCCGACCTGCAGGTGGACGTGCCCGACCCTGCCGACCAGGCCGGGGCCGGCATCAAGGGCGGCCTGGGTGAGGTTCCGACGGAGGTAGGTGCCCGGATCCAGGTAGGTCGTGGTCATCATGATCTGCCCACGCTCCCGAACCCACTCCTCCCGAGGCCGGTCGGTGTAGAGCTCGACCCCATTGCCCTCCGGGTCGGTGAAGTAGAACGCCTCGCTGACGCTGTGATCGCTGGAGCCGATGAACCGGCTGCGCCGGTCCTCCGAGGCGCGGTAAACCGTGGCGGCCAGGCTGGTCGGATTGTCGAACAGGAACGCTGTGTGGAACAGCCCCGCCTGGCGGGGGTCGACCGGGGGCAGGTCGGGGGATGCGACCAACCGCACCAAGGGCACCCCACCCCGTCCGAGCACGCGGTGGACCTCACGGCGGCCGGCGTCCTCGGCGAGGGGCTCCATGGCGAAGGCCGCCTCGTAGTACGAGGACATGTTCTCCAGGTCGCCGACGAGCAGGGTGACGGCGTCCATGCCGGCGGCAGGGCTGATCACGCGATCGCTGAGGGTGGTAGACGTGAGCACGACGCTCTCCTCCGGGATTTGGTTGCACTTTCAACTAACTGTAACCCGGAATGGTTTCCCCGGCAACCATGTGTCACCCATTGCCGGGCGCTCCTCGACGACGCGCCCGCCGCGCTGACCCCTGCGAGCGCAGCGCGGTCACGCGCCTCCAGCGAAGTCGGAGGTGCGTGACCCGCTCCCTCAGGCGAGACGGAGCCGAGCCAGCGACGCGGTCGCCGCGCCGCCGCCGATGTCGGGCTTGATCGTCAGTTCCAGCACGGTCACCGCCGGGAGGTCGACCTGAAGATCTTCTGTCTCGGTCGTGGCCCCGCGGGGACTGAAGTTCCACTGCTGGCGCACGATCTCGTGAAGGGACGTGCCGCCGTCGGGGGACCAGCGCAGCACGAACTCCTGGGTGCGCTCGTGCTCGGTTTCCACGAACTCCAGCAGGATCCTGTGCAGAGGCTGGGGGTCTGGGAACGAGAGCCGGATCGTCTGCTCTCCCGGGACGCCGGCGCGCCACCCTGGGCCCGGGGCCAGGAGCAGCGCCCCCTCAATCGGGTGCGCCTGATCCTCGGAGGTGATCTCCACCTCGGCCAGGGCCTCCAGATCAAGCCATCCGTCGCCGGGGGACGTCGCGGCGTCCGGAGTGGAGGGAATGATTCGCTTGCGCATCGCTGCTCCTCTTGGTCGGTCTGGTCCATTGTCCTGGCCCGCACCCGCAGCAGGGGCCGATTCTGTCGTGCGACACTGCCGCTGTGAGCCAGCAGGTGCGCAATCGTTACGGGTTCGGGCTCGGCACCCTGGGCCGGGACATGGTCGCGGCGATGGTCAGCATGTACCTGCTCTTCTACCTCACCGAAGTGCTCGACGTCCCGGACGCCATGATGGGCGCCGTGACGGCGGTCTTCGTGGCCACCCGCGTCTTTGATGCCGTCAACGACCCGCTGATGGGCCTGGTGGTCGACAACACCCGCACCCGGTGGGGCAAGTTCAAGCCGTGGATCGTGATCGGTGCCGTGACCTGGGCGCTCATGACCGTGCTGATCTTCACCGACTTCGGCTTCACCGGTGTCGGCTTCCTGGTCGCCTTCGCTCTCACCTACCTCGTCTGGGAGATCGCCTACACCATCAACGACATCGCCTTCTGGTCGATGCTGCCGGCCCTCAGCCAGGACCAGAAAGAGCGCGAGCGCATCGGAGCTGTCGCGCGGATCTGCGCCAACATCGGCCTCTTCGCCCTGGTGGTGGGCCTCGTGCCGGTCACCCGGGCCCTCGGCGAGGCACTGGGAAACCTGCAGCGGGGCTGGTGGGCGCTGGCGGTGATCGTCAGCGTGCTGATGCTGCTGGGGCAGGCCATCCCGGTGTTCCTGGTGCGCGAGCAGGTCATCCCGTCGGCGGCGGACGCCGCGTCCAACACCTCGCCGCGCGAACTGCTCAGCGTGATCGGACGCAACGATCAACTGCTGTGGATCAGCGTCGCGATGCTGGCCTTCATGACCGGCTACACCACGACGACCAGCTTCGGGCTCTACTGGTTCAAGTACATCTACGCCGACGAAGGCGCCTACGCGATGTTCGCCCTGATCCTGGGGGTGACCCAACTCACCGCGCTGGTGTTGTTCCCGCTGTTCTCCAGGCGCTGGACGCGGCGGCGGCTCCATCTGTTCGCCACGACGCTCGCCGCGGCTGGCTACGTGGTCTTCTGGTTCGCCGACGTGTCGATCGTCATGGTCAGCCTGGCCGGCGTTCTGCTCTTCTTCGGGCAGGGCATCATCCAGTTGCTGATGCTGATGTTCATCGCAGACTCGGTCGAGTACGGGGAATGGAAGCTGGGCCGGCGCAACGAGTCGATCACGCTGAGCCTGCAACCCCTGATCTACAAGGGCGCCAACGCGCTGGCCACAGGCATGGTGGGGGTCACCCTGATCGTGTCGGGGATCACGGCCGCACAAGGGCCGCAGGATCTCACCGATCAGGGCCGGTTGGTCTTCAAGGTGGCGATGCTGGCGGCGCCGCTGGTGCTCGTGATCCTGAGCTACGCGGTGGCGGCTGCCAAGTACCGTATCGACGAGAAGTTCTTCGCCGAGATCCGAGCCCGGATCGGGTCACGAACGCTGCCTGCCGAGCCCCCGACGGTACCGGCCCGCCGTTTCACACAACCCTCACACCTCGCCCCTACGCTGGGGGCGAAACCGACCGTGGGGAGGGCCGTCATGGCGCGTCAGGTGCTCATCGTTGACGACGAGCCTCAGATCCGGACGGTGCTGCGCGCCTACCTGGAGGCCGAGGGCTTCAGCGTCACGGAGGCCGGCACCGGCGCCGACGCGCTCAATCGTGCCGCGGCGGCCGACCTCCTCCTGCTGGATGTCGGACTGCCCGACCTGTCGGGGTTGGACGTCCTGACCAAGCTCCGGGCCACGTCGGACGTCTATGTGATCCTGGTCACCGCCCGTGCCGAGGAGGTCGACAAGCTCGTGGGGCTCAGTGTCGGAGCCGACGACTACATCACCAAGCCGTTCTCGCCGCGTGAGGTCGTCGCCCGCGTCAGGAGCGTGCTCCGCCGCGCACGACCGGAGGCCGAGGCGTCCGACTCCGAGGACGGGATCCTCGCCTTCGACGGGCTCGTGATGGACGGCCCGCGCCGCGAGGTGCGGGTCGACGAGAGGGCGGTCGAACTCTCGGCCCTCGACTTCGACCTGCTGTGGGCGCTGGCCAGCGCTCCGGGGCGGGTGTATTCGCGGGCCCAACTCCTTGAGAAGGTCTGGGGCTACGACTTCTACGGCGACGAACGTGTCGTGGACGTGCACATCCGCAGCATGCGCAGCGCGCTCGGTGACGACGCGACGGCCCCCCGCATCATCGGGACCGTGCGCGGCGTGGGCTACAAGTTCCTCCTGCGCGCCCAGGAGGGGTGATGCGGAGGCTCTCGGTCCGGCTGGTGGTGTCGCACGTGCTGGCGGCGCTGCTCGGTGCGGTGGTGACGTTCCTGATCGTGCGCAGCCTCGCGCCCTACCTCTTCGACGAGCTGCAGCGGCAGGGCTGGGTGACCGCGTCCCCCACCCCAGCCGCCTCGGCGTCCCCGACCGCCACCTTCACCCCGGGGCAGGGCATGGGCCAGGGACAGGGCCAGGGCCGCGGCCAGGGCGGGCCCGGCTACGGCGGCGGGATGACGGTCCGGCAGCAGCTCGCCGACGCCGTGGAACAGGCCCTCTGGATCGGTGGTCTCGTCGGGGTCATCGCGGCTGGAATCCTCGGAGCGGTGGCTGCCTCGCGGTTCGTGCGCCCGATCCGGCACCTCAGCGACGCCACGCGCTCGATTGCGCGGGGCGATTACGACGTGTCGGTGCCCGTCCCCGTGGAGACCGAACTTGCCATGCTCGCCGGCGATGTCCAGACCCTCGGGACCACTCTCGCCGAGACCGAGAAGCGGCGGGTCCGACTGCTGGGCGAGGTCGCCCACGAGATGCGGACGCCATTGACCGTCGTGGACGGCTACGTGGAGGGCATGATCGACGGGCTCATCCCGGCGAACGCGGACACGCTCGGTCAGGTCAGCGAGGAGGTCCGTCGGCTCCGCAGGCTGTCCGACGACCTGTCGGCACTGTCGCGCGCCGAGGAGGGACGCCTCACGCTCAGCGTCCGCCGGGTCGACCTGGCAGACGTGGCACGCGGGCCGGCCGACCGGCTGCGCCCCCAGGCGGAAGACGCGGGGCTCACGCTCGCGTTCGAGGGGTCCGCGGACGCCGTGGGCGTCGACGCCGACCCCGACCGCATCGCGCAGGTCGTCACCAATCTCGTGGGGAATGCGATTCGTGCGACCGCCCCCGGAGGGACGGTCAGCGTCGCGGTGCGCCGGGGGGAGGGGTTCGGGGAGATCCGCGTGTCCGACACGGGGGAGGGACTCGCCGCCGAAGACCTCGAGCGCGTGTTCGAGCGGTTCTACCGCGTGTCAGGGCGCCAGGTGGACGGCGGCGACAAGGGCTCCGGTATCGGCCTGACCATTGCGCGCCGGATCATGCGCGCCCACGGGGGCGACCTCACGGCGGCGTCCCCGGGACCAGGTCAGGGCGCCACCTTCACCGCCCGGCTCCCGCTGGCTGGGTAGGAGGCGACGCCTCACACGCCGTACAGGGCGCTGGCTACCAGGAAGAAGAGCCAGAACCCGACGCTGATCCCGCTCAACCCCAGCCCCACCCACGTGGGCCAGTGGCGGTCGTGGCGATACAGCGCGTACATCCCCACCACGGATCCGGTGAGGGCGAAGGCCATCGAAGCCAGCGGGAGCAGCGGGAGGTTGAGGGCGCTGCCCTCCTCGACCTGGGGAGCCATGACGCTCATGGCCAGCGGGATGGCGAGGGCGACCAGGCCGATCGCCCCGAAGATCAACGCAGCCCAGCCCGGCATGGTGGGGCTCGGCGCGGGCCCGTCCGGGGCGGGTCGCTTCCGGTCGGCGCGGATGATGCCCCAGCCGAGGACGGCCGCGAGGACCAGTGCGGCGGCGAAGATGATCATCAGGTCTCTCCCGGGTTGCTTGAGTGGCTCGGTTCACACCCTAGCGGGGTCACTCAGGACCGCGATCGCAGCGCGCGCGTAGGCCCGTTCCGCCTCGACGTCGACGTGGCGGCTGCCATCGTCGAGGACGACCACGAATCCGTCCGGCAGGGCGACGAGCCGGGCGAACCGGCGTCCGAGCATGGCCCTCAGTTGATCCTCGCGAGGCGGCCACAAGGCGAGTTCGGCCGCGATGCTGTCCAGCGCCCACTCGGTGGTGCCGTTGAACCGGATGATCTGCCCGCCCGGCACGTCGGCTGCCTCGATGGTCATCTCGCTGATGACGAAGACCTCGTCGTCCAGGTCGCGGTCGGGGATGACGAAACGGTCCCCGCTGGTGGGAGACCAGCGGGGACCGACGCGCCGCACTTCCTCGGCGAGTTCACGGGTGATCACGGTCCGGAGCCTCCTGGTTCAGGTGATTCGAGACCCGCTTGTCGAGACCCGCTCAGCGGCAGGGGCAGTCCTCGGCCTGGGTGTAGGTGCCGTTCCCCTGCCCGCCCTGACCGTTGCCGCCCTGGCCGTTGCCGCCGCGGCAGTTCTGCATGCCGTGGCCGTTGCCGTTGCCGCCGCGGCCGTTCTGCATGCCCTGGCCATTGCCGGCGCCAACAGCCTTGCCCTCGGACGCCGCCGTGAACGCCTTCAGGTGGTTCTCCGAGCCGGCGAGCAGGTTGCCATACACCTGCTTGACGTCGTCGGTGGAGGCGTTCTTGATGAACTTCTCCAGGTCGGTGATGTCCTCCTCCTCGATGGTAATGCCGACCTTGTAGGCGTCGGCCAGCGAGTTGTCGCCGAGGTCCATCAGCTCCTCGTAGAGCTCGTCGAGGTGGTCGAACGCGTAGTCGCCGGGCGGCAGGCCTTCGGAGGGGTCATCGACTCCGTAGCGGTCGAGCAGGCGTCCGACGGCCTCGAAGTGCCGCGTCTCGCTCCGGGCGATGTTGCTGAAGACCCGGGCGTCCGGGTACAGCTTGCCGAGTTCGACGTACACCTCGTGGGCGAGGCGCTCCTCGTCGCGGAGGTAGCGCATGTCGTCGGCCTGCTGCTGGGTCAGCTGGGTGGTGGCGGGGGTCGGGTCGAACGGTGCGGCCTGGGCGGCGGCCGTGAAGCCGACGGTGGCGACGAGAGCCGCGCCGAGCCCGAGGGCGGCCCGCTTCTTCCAGGTGGTGCTCATGATGGGTTCTCCTCCGTGAGGTGTGACGGTCCCAGCATCCAGCGCACGGGTGAACGTTCGTCGCCGGAATGTGAAGCTTTCGTGAAGCCTCCTCAGGACGCCAGGGCGAGCCCGTTGGTCACCAGCGTGTACGCCGCCACGACGAGGAGCAGGGCCGCGAACGCCTTCTGCAGCGTCTTCGGGTTGGCGCGGGTACCGATCCTTGCGCCGAGCACCGAGGCCAGCATCGCGGTGGCGGTGAACGCCAGGATCGGGGGCCAGTCGAGGTCGATGCCGATGGTGAGTTTGGTCGCCAGCGCCGTCGCGGAGTTGAGGGCGATCACGACCAGCGACGTCCCCACCGCGAGCGGCATGCTGAACCCGAGCACCAGCGTCAGGGCGGGCACGATCGCGAACCCGCCCCCCACGCCGAAGAAGCCGGTCAACAGGCCGACGACCGTCGCGGTGATCAGGGTCAGCGCCAGCGTCCGGGGTTCGCGCAGGGAATGCCGGACGGAGGTCCTCGCCGGCGTCCTGGAGAGAGCCTTGCGCAGCATCAGCGTCGCGACGAGGACGAGCAGCGTCCCGAACGCCAGCATGAGCCAGACCGGGTCCAGGCCGCGCGACACGACCGAGCCCAGCACCGTCCCGAGGGCGCCGATCGCCGCGAAGATGGTTCCCTGGGCCCAGGCGACGTTGCCGTTGCGGTGGTGGGTCACCGCCGCCACCAGGCTCGATGTGCCCACGATGACCAGCGACCCCGCGGTCCCCTGCGCGGGGGACATCCCCAGCCCGTAGATGAGGATCGGGACCGTGATGATCGCTCCTCCCCCGCCGAGCGCGCCGAGGATGATCCCGACGACGACGCCGGCGAGGGCGGCCCAGAGGAGGGTCATTCCGTGACCACGGGCAGCCCCACCCGGGCGGCGTTCTCGAAGGAGTCGTCGATGTGGACGACCTGGCGTCCCGCTGCCTTCAGGATCGACGACGCCGCGGACGCCCGGTAGCCGGCGGCGCAATGCACCCACAGTTCGCCCGGGGGAACGTCGTCGAGCCGGTGGAGCAGGTCGTGCAGCGGGATGTGCACGGCGCCCTCGATGTGTCCGTCCTCCCACTCGAGGCGGCGGCGCGTGTCGAGGACGACCACCGGTCGGTGGTGGCGGACGTCGTTGAGCTCGGCGAACGAGGCGCGCGGGTAGGACGCCAGCGGTCCGTCCGTCCAGCTCTCCGGACGGCCGTGCGCGTGCCCGGCGAGGCGGTCGATGCCGATGCGGACGAGTTCGCGCTGCGCCTCGGCGACCTGTTCGGCCGTGTCGCCGACCAGCGTCAGCGGCGTGCCCCACGGGATCAGCCAGCCGACGTAGGTCGCGAACTGGCCGTCGATGCCGAAGTTGAACGTGCCGGGGGCGTGTCCGGCGGCGAAGGCCATGCGCTGGCGCAGGTCGACGACCCACTCGCCGGCCTCGAGGCGGCGGCGGAGCGTCGGGCCGTCCGCTGGTTCGGGGAGTTCGAGGTCGGGCGCCTCCGGACCGGCACTGTTGAGCGGCGCCATGTGGGCGTAGTAGGCGGGCCAGACGTCGAGGCCCTCGAGCAGGTCGGCGATCCAGTCCTCCTCCGCCTGGGTGAGGACGGGGTTCCCGGCCTTCTCGGTGCCGATCGTGGAGGCGTCCGCGGCGGCCTGGGTGGCCGAGCAGAAGCTGCCGAACCCATGGGTGGGCAGGACGCGTGCGTCGTCGGGCAGCTCGTCGGCGAGGCGGTGCGCGGAGGCGTACTGGTGGTGGGCGAGCGCGTGGGTGTGATCGGGGCCCAGGAGGTCGGGGCGTCCGGTGGAGCCGAACAGGAGCGAGCCGCCCGTGAACACGCCGAAGGCCTGGTCGCCCTCGCTCAGGGCGTAGGACAGGTGGGTGAAGGTGTGGCCGGGGGTCGCGATCACGCGAACCCGCATCGTGTCGCCCACGGCGAGGACATCGCCGTCCGAGACGGCGACCCGCTCGAACCTGACCGGGTCTGCGGCGTTGACGTGGTAAGCGGCTCCGGTCGCCTGCGCGAGGGCCAGCCCGCCGGTGACGTAGTCGTTGTGGATGTGGGTCTCGAAGACGTGGGTGATCGTGACGCCCTGCTCCTCCGCGACCGCGAGAACCCGGTCGATGTCCCGTTGAGGGTCGACCACGAGCGCG
>CAZZGU010000025.1:0-18273 GCA_964653755.1 uncultured Nigerium sp.
GCCGGAACGCCGCCCGTCCGGCTCGCCGAAGGGCCGGCGTCCCTCGTGATGGATGTCGAACCGGAGGCGTCCGGTGCGGCGAGATCGGGTCTGGCGCTCGTGCCGCGGTTCGTCGTCCCGGGCGCGAGGAGCGGCGAAGCGGTCCGCCTGGTCGGAAACCCCGCCCACGGGGTCTCAGCGACCGTGGCGAACCAACTACTCCTGACCGGCTTCGAGCGGCCCCTCACGGAGACGCAGATGGCCCTGCTCAGGCAGGGGCGGCTCGCCGTTCCGCAGGAAGATGTCGCCCGGTTCGTGGCCGGGTACCTGCCTGCGCTGCGGCGCGTCGTCGAGGTGCGGGTGGCCGAGGGGCTCGACCTCCCCGAGGCGGCGCCGCCGGTGGTGGACGTGCAGGTCACCTTCCACCCGGGACACCGCGCCTCGCTGCGGTGGTCGTTGCGCTACGGGGAGGGCCCGGACCGCGTGACGCTCGGCGTCCTGCCGCAGGCCGGCGACCCTCTCCTCCGCGACCTGGACGCCGAGCGCGCCCTGTTCGCCTCGCTCCCTCCCGGGCCCTGGCCGTCCCTCGAGACCGCCTACGGACGCCGGCCCGCCAGTGAGGCGATCCTCGCCGGACGCGCCACGATCGAGCTCGTCACGAACGCCCTGCCCAGGCTGCAGGCGACGGACGGGGTCGTGGTCACGGTGCACGGCGAGGTGCCCGACTACCGCGAATCGCCGGAAGCGCCCCAGGTTCGCCTGAGCGTGCGCGAGCCGGACGATGGTTCGACCGACTGGTTCAACCTGTCCGTCGACGTCACCCTGGGCGACGAGACGGTCCCCTTCGTCGACCTCTTCACGGCGCTGGCCCTCGGGCACGACCACCTGGTGCTGGGTTCGGGCACCTGGTTCAGTCTGGAGCGCCCCGAGCTCGACCAACTGCGCAAGCTCATCGAGGAGGCCCGCGAGCTCGGCGAGGGGGAACCCGGCGCGTACCGGCTCCGGGTCGAGCACGCCGGGCTGTGGGACGAACTCGTGACCCTCGGCGTGGTCGCCGAGCAGGCCGACAGCTGGCGGAAGGCCGTCACCGGGCTGCTGGACCTGACCGAACTCCCGGACGCCCCTCTGCCCACGGGGCTGCGGGCCACCCTGCGCCCCTACCAGGAGGAGGGGTTCAGGTGGCTGAGCTTCCTGTGGGCGTCCCGGCTGGGCGGGATCCTCGCCGACGACATGGGGCTCGGCAAGACGCTGCAGGCGCTCGCCACCGTCGCCGCGGCCCACGAGCGCGGTGAACTGGCCGATCCCGTCCTCGTCGTCGCGCCCACGAGCGTGGTGTCGACGTGGGTGTCGGAGGCCGCCCGGTTCGCCCCCGGGCTCGAGGTGCGCGCCGTGACGCGCACGTCCGCCAAGCGCGGCGCCACGCTCGAGGAGGTGGCGGGCGGAGCGCAGATCGTCGTCACCTCCTACACGCTGCTGCGCCTGGACGAGGACGAGTACGCGGGCCAGCGGTGGTCCGCGGTGTTCCTCGACGAGGCCCAGTTCGTCAAGAACCGGCAGGCGCGGGCCTACCGGGCGGTGCGGAGGCTGCGCGCCGGCGTCCGGATCGCCATCACGGGGACGCCGCTGGAGAACAACCTCATGGATCTGTGGTCGCTGCTCTCGATCGCCGCCCCGGGGCTGTACCCCGACCCCGACCGGTTCGCCGAGCTGTACCGGCGCCCGATCGAGAACCGCTCGGACCCCGATGCGCTGCCCCGGCTCCGGAGGCGCATCCGCCCGCTCATGCTGCGCCGCACCAAGCAGGCGGTGGCCGCGGAACTGCCGCCCAAGCAGGAGCAGGTCGTGCCGGTCACCCTGTCGACGACCCATCGGCGGCTCTACGACCGGCAGTTGCAGGCTGAACGCCAGAAGGTGCTCGGACTGGTCGGCGACCTGAACCGGAACCGGATCGCGATCCTGCGCTCGCTGACGCTTCTGCGGCAGCTCAGCCTGTCGCCGGCTCTCGTGGACCCCAAGCACCCGGCCCAGTCCGCCAAGATCGACCTGCTCGTCGACATGCTCACCGAACTCGCCGCCGAGGGTCACCGGGCGCTCGTGTTCAGCCAGTTCACGTCGTTCCTCACGCTCGTCAAGGCACGTCTGGACGCCGCGGGGCTCAGCTATCAGTATCTCGACGGCCGTACCCGCGACCGGGCTGCCCGGGTGGAGGCGTTCCGGTCCGGCGACGACCCGGCCTTCCTCATCAGCCTGAAGGCGGGCGGGTTCGGACTGACGCTCACCGAGGCCGACTACGTGTTCGTGCTCGACCCCTGGTGGAACCCGGCCGCCGAGCTGCAGGCCATCGACCGCACCCACCGCATCGGTCAGGACAAGCACGTCACCGTCTACCGCCTTGTCAGCGCCGACACCATCGAGGAGGGCGTCGTCGCGCTGCAGCAGCGCAAGCGCGACCTTTTCGACCAGGTCGTCGGCGCGGACGCCGACCTCGCCGCCCCGCTGAGCGCCGCCGACATCAGGGGACTGCTGGATCTGTAGCCGGGTTCAGCGGGCGGTCGCGCGCGGCGGCAGCGCGGCAGCGCGGTCGCCGAAGGCGGCCTGTCACCTTGGCAGGTCTCACGGAGCGCGACCGTCGGGTCTGCCCTGCGTTCGACCAATAGAGTCCGTCACCGTGGGATTGGAGAACCAGATGAGGTGCCGCCGCTGCAGCGCATCCCTACCCCAGGGGGCAGCGTTCTGCCCCGAATGCGGACTTGCTGTCGAGCAAACCCCACCCGCGTCTGTCTGGTCGCCCCCTCAGCAGCCAGTGTCGCCCTCCGAGTGGGACACCATCACCTCGCCGCCCACCGCTTCGCTCTGGGAAGCGGCGCCCGCCAGCCCTACCGAGCCTCCGACCTACCCACCCGTGCCCCCGACCTACCAGGCCGCTCCGACGACCTACCGGGCCGCTCCGACGACCGACCAGACGCGCCCGGCACCCCATCGCACCCGCCTTGTCATCGGCGTCGCCGCGCTGGTCCTGGTCGCGGGCGCCGCCACTACGGTCCTGTTGCTGCAACCCGACAGCCTCCTCTCGACCACCACGACCACCACGTCGGCGACCTCCGATCAGCCCTCAAGCGAACCGTCCGCCCGGAGTTCGCAGCCAACCAGGCCGACGACGTCCGCCCGGGTGACCCAGGGCCGCGTCCCAACGCCAGGGATCTCGGCGGAGGACGAAGCCGTCGCGACGCTGTACACGCGGAGTTCGACGGACGCGGGAACCGTGTCCTTCGACGGTCGGTGGGTCGCGCAGCTCGCCTCGAAGTACGTGGGCATTCAGGATCCCTACCAGACGACCGCGAGCGGCTCGCACACCTTCGGTGCTGCCGACATTCTCGCCGAGTCGGACGCGCTGGCCGCGCGCGTGACCGGAGCCCGCGTCGTCCTGCTGAACAGCATGACCTACGGCAAGCGCTTCACCCACGACGGCAAGCCCTTGTGGGTGACGATGGCGCTGAATCCGGCGTTCACGTCCCAAGAGTCCGTCATCGCTTGGTGCGCCGGCCAGTTTCCGGAACTCACGGGCAAGCAACTCACGAACCAGTGCATGCCCAACCGGCTCAACCCCTGACTCGCCGATCAGGTGAGGCCCAGATACTCCTCGAGCGTGAGGGCGTTGTCTGGCCCGAAGTGGCTGGCCACCTCGACGCCGACCCAGCGGAAGTGCCACGGTTCCCAGGTGACGCCTGTGATCTCCTTCTTGCCCTCGGGGTAGCGGACGATGAAGCCGTAGCGCCACGCGTTGGCGAGCAACCACTGCCCGGTCTTCGAGGCGGCGACCCGCGCCGCCCCGGTCGTGACCCCGTCCGTGATGTCGGCGGCCAGACCCGTCTGATGCTCGCTCTCCCCCGGCTTGGCCGTCGTCGCGTGAGAGAGCCTCGCGTACAGGTCGGACTGGGTCGCGTAGCTCCGGTACGCCGACCGGACGACCAGCGTCACACCGTCCGCCTTCGCCGCCACCTTCATCGCGTCATAGGCCTCCTGGGCCTGCGGGGCGAGGGCGGTCATCGGCGTCCCGTCCGGCAGGGGTCGATAACCGCGCGCTACCACGTGGTGGACCGACACGACGGGGATGCCGCTCACGGTGTACGGCTCGGCGAGTTGCTCAACGGTTCGCGTGTCCGGGGGTGGGCTCGGCCGTGCGGGGCTGGGCTGGGGTTGGCTCGGCTGGGGTTGGCTGGTCTGCGGCTGGCCGGCGGCGACGGCGTCCGGCACTGGCGCCGGGGAGGCAGACCCGCACCCGGTCACGAGGATTGCGACGGCGGCCGCCCCGGCCGCTGAGGCGGCTCGGAGCCGGACGCGGCGGAACTGGGTTCTCATCTGGTCAGGGGATCAGGGTCATCGGGTCGACCGGCTTGCCGTTCCGGTAGACCTGCAGGTGCAGGTGGCAGCCGGTCGAGAGCCCGGTCGTGCCGACGGACCCGAGGTACTGGCCCAGCTCGACGCGCTGCCCGGGACGCACCGCCATGGTCTGCATGTGCGCGTAGCCGGTCATGATCGAGGCTCCGCCGACGATGCCATGGTCGATGATCGTGTAGTTGCCGAAGCCGCCCTGGGCTCGGGCCTGGATGACCGTCCCCGACTGAGCGGCGTAGAGGGGCGTCCCGCAGGAGGCGCCGAAGTCCGTGCCGTTGTGAATGCGCCAGGAGCGCAGAATCGGGTGGAAGCGTAGACCGAACGGCGACCCGGGCCTGGCCTTCACCGGCCGGATGAACCCCGCAGGGCTCAGGATCATCTGCGCGCCGGTCTCGACGAGCGGGTACGTGGCCGGGTTGGTCGACACGACCCCCAGCGCGACGAGTTTGGCGATGTCCTCCCGGGGTGCGCCGTTCGCGAGCTGGTGGGCGACCTGGGCTGCGATCTCCGCCTGGACGGCCGCCTCCTCCGCGAGGAGTGCCTGATAGGCCCGGGTGTCGGCGTCCAGCGCTGTCTGCGCCTCGGCCAGCAGCCGCTCGTGACTCCCGGTCAGCGCCGCAACGTCCCGCTCCTTCGCGGACGCCTCCGCCTCCAGGGCGGTCACGTGCGCCACGGCCTGCTCGGAGCGCTCCTTGTCGGCGGCGACCTTCGCCTCGGCCTCGGCCTGGCGCTGCTCGGCCGTGGCGAGCCGCTCCTCGAGCACCTTCAGTTCGGTCAGCCGGTGGGCCGTGGCGTTGAAGATCGTGGTGTCCCACTGCAGCCGCTGCCCCACCTCGGACGCCGACCGTCCGCCCAGCACCACACCGATCCCGACCAGATCGGTGCGACCCTGGTAGGCGTCCCGCGCCGCCTGGGCGATCCGCGCCTGCTGGGCCGCGACGTCCGCGCGCGCCTTGGCGGTGGCGTCCTCGGCCTGGCGCAGAAGCTCCCGCTCGTGGGCGAGTTGCCGCGCGATCTCGGCGTCCAGGGCCCGGGCGGCCGCCAGCTCCGCGCGGACGACCTCAAGCGCCAGGCGTGCCTCGTCGAGTTGCCGCTGGGACGCCTCCAGCGCCACGGCGGCAGCCTCCAATTCGGCGGTGCCCTGGTTCACCTGGTCTCTCGCCGCCGCAACCTCGGACTGCACCTCGGCCTGGCGATCCGACAGCGGGTCGGCGTCCGCGGCCAGACCCGCCCCGCACACCAGCGAGACGCTGAGGGCCGCGGCGAGGAACGAGCGCCGGACGCGGGCGCGCGGCCTCGCTGCGTCCGTGGAGCAGGCGGGGGAAGTCACCCGGTACACGCAGTACCCCAATCAAGTCGGTTGCACGTCATCAGGTCGGTTGTACGACGACCCTACGGGGCGCGGACGGCTCCCTTCGTCACCCGGTGGCGCGTGTCCCTGACCCGAAACGCCCTATTCGCCCTGGGGGCGGGCGCGTTGGCGCTTGGTCTCACCGCGGCGTTTCTTGTTGGTGAGCCGCCGGTCGACCGAGCCACGGGTCGGCCGAGTGGCGCGACGCGGCGGTGCGGGCGGCGCGAGTCCTGCTGTGAGCAGCGCCGCCAACCGCTCACGCGCGGCGGCCCGATTCTGCCGCTGGGAGCGGAACTCGGCGGCCACGACGACAACGACCGTCCCGGTCAGCCGCGACCTCAGCCGACGAAGCAGGCGATCCCGCTGGGCCTCGTCGAGAGCCGACGAGGCGGCCACGTCGAAGGACAGCTGGACCCTGGAGTCAGCCGTGTTCACCCCCTGCCCGCCCGGGCCGGACGCGTGCGAGAACCGCTCGACCAGCTCGCGGGCGGGAATCAGCAACCCTGCCGGCAACCCGGGCGCCGGGGCGATCCACAGTTCACTCACCCGTGCTTTCTATCCTGTCGGGGCCCGTCGCGGAAGGACCCGGCGGGCTCCCAGCAGCACCACCAGAATCAGGCGATTCCCGGCTCTGGCTCCGGCTCCGGCTCCAGGGTCGGGTCCGGGGTGGGGAGCGGCTCAGGGGTCGCTGCCGCGCTCGGCTCGTCCGCTTCCGGTTCAGGAGTCGCTGATGCACTGGGCGCTGCCGCGCAAGGCTCGTCCACCTCCGGTTCAGGAGTCGCTGATGCACTGGGTGCTGCCGCGCTCGGCTCGTCCACCTCCGGCTCCGGCGTCGACGGTTCTTCGACCCGCCAAGCGGCTGGCTGCTCAGGCGCCCACGTCGATCCGGGCGGCGGAGGGCTGGTGTCGGAGTACTCAGCGGCAGGGACTTGCTCGGCGCTGGCGGCGTCCTCACCCTGACGGACTCCGTCGAGCCCTTCGGTCACCGCCTCGTGCGTGTTGTCCACGAGCGTGATCGCCGAGTCCCTCACGTCGGGTGTCAGGGACGACCTGGCCAGGAGTGCGTCCGGCGCGCCGGGCTGCATCAGCGGGAGTGCGACCGCAACGGCCACCCGCCAACTCCTCCCGAACCCGCTCATCGGGGGACTCCTGGCGCTGGCGGGGCGAACTGGAACAGCCATGGTGGCCCGCTCGTGAGTCCGACGACTGCCTGGCCGACCTCAAGACCGGAGAGATCCCAGTCCTCGATCACTGACCCGTCGATCAACTGCTCGCCGATGCCGCGTGTCTTGACCGCGGCGTCATAGCGCAGCAACGTCCGGTTCAGGCCGAAACGGCCGCGCACGAAGTCGCGGCTCGGCTGGTCGAACAACCGGAAGGCGAACACGCTGCCGAACCCGGCCAACACGCTACGCCCGAGCCCCTCACCGTAGAGCTGCAGGATCTGGCTCGCGTTCTGCGTCCCCACGATGAACCGCAACCCGAGAGAGCGCCCGTAGTTGAGGCCAGCCTCGAGATGGGTGAGCTTGGGCAGGAGTGCGAACTCGTCCAGGACGAAGAACACCCGTCCTTCGGTGCGCTGGCGTCCGAGCGCCTGCTTGAGGGCGATGTCGAGCAGCGTGCGGTAGACCGGGGCCAGGGTGGCACCACGGGCGACGTCGTACTCGAGGAAGAGCGCCCGCCCGCCCTTGCCAGCGACGAACGACCGCACCGAGAAGTCACCGCGACGCTTGAAGTTGCCACCGAAAACGCGCCGGATGGCCTGCTGCAGGAAGATGAGCACCGACGTGGTGGTGTTCGAGTCGTCGCGCGCGATGTACTGCAGGGTGCCACGCAGATCGGGGTGCGGCTCGATCGCCGCGCGCATCTGGGCGAGCGTCAAACGGTCACTCATGGAGCGTACGTCGACGTTCGAATACGCCTTCCCTGACCGCTGGTACGCCACCACGAGGGCCCCCAGCAGGTCGGACGCCATGGCCGTCCAGATGCGGTTGTTGGGACCGGCCGACTCGTCCAGGTCGCCGACGAGGGACGCCGTGAGCTCCGTCACGTCCTCGAGCAGTTCAGTCGACGGCGTCTGATCCAGTTCCCGGAACAGATTCCACCGCTCCGCGCCGCCGAACTCCCGCCCGCCCGCAGACAATGTCACATCGCCAGGCCGGAAGAAGCGTTCGTGGTAGTCACCCTTGGTGTCGAAGAACACGAAGACATCGCGAGGGTCGGCGGCTGCGCGCAGCGAGTCCACCAGAGCGGTCATCCCGACCGTCTTGCCCGACCCGATGCCGCCCAGAAAGAGCACGTGTCGGCCGAGCGTGGCGTCGTCAAAGCCAATCGCCGCGCCCCCCACTCCCTGGACGCCGGCGGTCGGCCTGGCCGCCCCTGCGTAGCCGCACAACGGAGCGACGGAGGATCCCTGCACCACCTCCGGGCTGTACATGGCGATCCCTTCCCGATTCCGAACCCAGCGACCTACTCGCCGCCCATGACTCCCCGGCTCTGCAGGTCGAGGATGAGCTGGCCGAGCTCGTCGTACAGGAGTTCGGCGGCGGCCGGCTCGACCGAGTCGCTGGCGTCCGACGCGTCGAAGAACCCCATGGCCCGTACCAGCGACAGGAGCGGACCGCCCACGACGGCCGTCCCCAGAGCCAGCAGACCGGGTTGCTGGCGTCCGATCGACCCCGACAAGGCGATCGGGGACGCCTCGATGCCGCGCGCGTAGACCACGAGCGCAACGTCGGAGGACCGGAACCGAACCACGGCGATGGCGATCGTCCCCGCG
Source organism: uncultured Nigerium sp. (assembly GCA_964653755.1). GTDB lineage: Bacteria > Actinomycetota > Actinomycetes > Propionibacteriales > Propionibacteriaceae > Propioniciclava. Next base: position 8,505 of record CAZZGU010000025.1, read on the forward strand.
ATGAGAAGCAGGAACAGCAGTGCCGTCAAACCGGAGCCACCCGCTCCGAAGGTCGCCATGGCGATGGCGGCTTCCAGCAGCGAGATGAGAAACCACCCGACGAAGAATCCGACGACGAGGGTCAGGAGGCTCAACGGAGTCATGCCGCGACGGTTGACCATCGCCAGGCCGCTCACGTCCGCCAGCTGCACCTCGCGGAAGTTGGTGCTCTCGCTCAGCCTGTTCTTCGCCTTCGCCCGATAGAGCAGCCGCGAATCGGTCACGGCCAACTGCGCTTCCATCGAACCGAACGCCTTCCGCGCAGTCGCGATCGGGAACACCCGCTTGAGGACCTCCCCGGGCGCCAGCCTCACGCCGAGGACGAGGCTGGAGCCTGGCACGGGAGCGGGACTCGGAGCACCGAACGAGGACGCGAGGACCGGCTGGGAGGCGGCGGGCACCGGGGTCGACGTCACGGGCGGGGACGGCGGCATCCAGGCGGCCGCCACCGGTTCACCCGTACGCGCCACCGGACGACCACAGGAGATACAGAAGCGGTTGCCCTGCTGGAGGGTTGCACCGCACGAGGAACAAGTGGGCATGAACTTGATCACCAATCTGGAGGGGTCGACCTGCAAGCTAGCGACGAGACCCACCTGGGACGTTCGGTGTCCAGATCCTGAGTCGCGGTGAGATCTCACGCAGCGCGTCCGTCGGGCCGGGCATCCGTCGGACCACTAGAGTCCCGCCATTGTGGGATTGGAGAGCCAGATGCGGTGCCGCCTGTGCAACGTGGCCCTGCCAGAGGGGGCGGCGTTCTGCCCCGACTGCGGACTTGCCGTCGAGGAAGTCCCGCCACAGGCGTCTCCCCGGTCACCGGCTCGGCAGCCACAGTCACCCTCGGAGTGGGACACCATCACCTCACCGCCGACCGAGCCCCTGTGGGTCGCTGCGCCACCGAGGCCCACTCCCGTGCCGACCCTCTTCCAGCCCGAACGCCCGATCTACCGGCCCGACCCCCCGGCCGCTCGGCCCGAACCGCCGACCTACCTCCCCGCGCCGGCCCACCAGCCTGAGCCTTCGCACCATCCGCCACAGCAGGCACCTCGCGGCCCCGCCCGGCTCATCATCGGGGCCTTGGCCGCGCTGGTGCTTGTCGCCGGCTCCGCCACCGCGGTCGTGTTACTGCGCCCCGACGGCCTCCGTAGTGCCACCGTCAACACGCCGACCACCTCCACCTGGTCGCAGCCGACGCGCCCGGCGGCGTCCCCGCGGGTCACAAGCCGGCAGCCCGACACGACCGCGACTGCCCCGGCGGTGATCCCACTGCCCGTCGGCAGTTGGATCACCGTCCTCGAAAGCCTGCCGCAGCAGGAGTTCAGCCAGGAACAGGCCGCGGCCAGGGCAACATCGCTCTCGGTTGCCGGGTACCCGGTCTCGGTCATCGACTCGGACACCGTCCCCGGCTTGAACAGCGGCTACTGGGCCCTGGGCGTGCCAGGGAGTTCCTCGCGCGAGGCTGCGGTGGCCCTGTGCGGCGTCTTCGGCAGACAGGCAGGCGGAACTTGTTACCCACGACAGGTTGGCTGAACGTCCCGTTCAGCAGGCGCACGCTGCTGATCGCCGTGCCCACGGTGGGGTTGGCCGCCGGACTGGCAAGCCCCGCACTGGCGGCCCCCACGGCTGGGCGACCCGAGATCCACCCCCGGGAGGACTGGGCGAAGGGCTTGGCGCCGGTCGGGCCGCTCGAGGTCGAGGAGCCGGACGACGTGCGCTTCCTGTTGATCCACCACTCCGACACACCGAACAGTGACCCGCAGGACCGGATCCCGGCGCGCCTCCGCAGCTTCTACGAGTACCACACCAGCGCCAAAGGCTGGCCGGACGTCGCCTACAACTTCTTCATCGACCGCTACGGCGGACTGTGGGAGGGCCGCCAAGGCAGCATCGGCGCACCAGTCAAGGGGGATGCGACGGGCGGCAGCCAGGGCTTCGCTCTGCTGTGTTGCTTCATCGGCGACTTCGCCGAGGCCACGCCGACACCCGAGGCGCTGGACGCCGCGACCCGCCTGTTGGCCTGGCTGGCCTCGAGCTATCGCATCGACCTCGCGACGGATCACCAGGTGCGCTTCATCTCGCGCGGCTCCACCCGCTGGGCGGCCGGGATCGAGGTGGTTACCGACCCGATCGCCGGTCATCGCGACATGTCGCAGACGACATGTCCCGGAAGCGCGCTGTACCCCTTGGTGCGCTCGCACCTGCTGCCCGGGGCCCGTGCCCTGGTGGATGTGCCGCCCAGCCCCACACCGACTCCCTCCCCAGCCGCTACGTTGCAGCCCGCTCCGGCCGTCGCTGAACCCGCTGAGGGTCGGCCCAACTGGGCCGTCGCGAGCGCGATCGGCGCCGGTGTCGTCGGAACCGGCGCCCTCGCCTACGGGTTGGCGTCCCGGCTGCCCCGGTAGCCACGGAGCAGCGCGGCGAGGGACTGACGGAGTGACGCCTCGAATGCCTCGTCGCTGAGCGTCGCGCCGAGGCCGGCGACACGATCGCGGAGCAGCCCGTCCATCATCGCGGCGACAGGCCAGGCTGCCTGGACGGCGTCCGGGACCCCAGCGCCGGCGAGCACCCGGGCCAGGCGGGCACGGAGGCTCAGGGTGTGCTGGTCCATGATTGCGCGGAGTTCCGGTCGGCGTGTGGCCTCGAGCGCCAACTCATAGCGCGCGACCGTCCTCACGGGGTCGCCCGCGATGCGGAGGACGCCGGCGACCAGCACCTCCAACGGCGGGGCGGCCGGCCCCGCGGGGAAGATCGCTCGCTCATCCAGGGCCAGCAGCCGGTCCAGGCACGCGGCGAGCAGGGCGTCGCGCGTCCGTAGGTAGTAGGAGGTCGACCCCGGGGGAAGCCCGGCCTCGGCGTCCACCGCGCGATGGGTGAGGCCGCGCAGTCCGCGGGTGGCGACCAGCGTGATGGCCGCGTCCGCGATGGCGTCCCGCCGCTGCGCGCCGAGCGGCACTTCCTTGACTAGCACGGGCTTCACCAGCACGGGCTTCGCCATCACCTACCCCTTCCCGCAGATCCTCTACAGGCGTAGAGTATCACCCATGCGTACAGCGGTGGTGGTCGGAGCGGGAATCGGCGGCGTCACGGCGGCGGTCGCGCTGCAGCAAGTGGGGTGGCGGGTCACGGTGCTGGAACGGGCGCAGGAGTTGGGCGAGGTGGGCGCCGGGCTGTCCGTCTGGCCGTCCGCCGCCGCCGTCCTGCAGCACCTCGGGGTGGAACCCGGACCCCGCCCCCCCCGGCCCCCTGGGAATGCGGCTGGCCAACGGCCGCTGGATCATGCGCAGCGATCGCCTGAACGCCCCGAACCCGCTGATGATCCACCGGGCCCACCTGCATCGCCAGATCATGGGCAGGTTCGGTCCGGACGTCACGGTCCGAACCGGGTTCACCGTCACTGGCGTGGAACAGGACGCCGACGGGGCGACCGTCCTTGGCGCCGGCGAGCGCGTGGGCGGCGACCTCATCGTGGCCGCCGACGGGATCCGCAGCACCGTCCGCGGTGTGCTGCACCCGCACTACCGGGGCCCGCGCTACTCGGGGTACACGTCCTATCGCGGCCTCGCCGACCTCGAGACCGACGACGGGGGCGGAGAGACGTGGGGACGGGGGCTGCGATTCGGCTTCGCGAGGCTCGTCGACGGCCGCATCTACTGGTACGCCGCCGCCAACCAACCGGCGGGCCGCACTGGCGACCTGGCTGAGATCCGCTCCCTTTTCGGCCGCTGGCACGACCCCATCCCCGCGATCCTGACCGCGACGACGACGCTGCTCCAGACCGATCTCTACGACCTCACCCTGCCCCTCGTCCCGTTCGTCAGCGGCCGCGTGGTGCTCCTGGGTGATGCCGCTCACGCGATGACCCCGAACCTCGGCCGCGGTGCCTGTTCGGCGATCGAGGACGCCGGCGCCCTGGCCCGGCACCTCCAAGACCCGGTCAGACTGGACGCCGCCCTGGCGGCCTACGACCGCGAGCGTCGGCCGGCAACGACACGGCTGGTGGCCATTTCCCGCCGGGTCGGCGTCCTCGGCCAGGTCGAGCACCCGACCGGTGGCGCTGTGCGGGACGGCGTCCTCATGGCCGCCGGCAAGCTCATGACGCTGCGGCGACCGCCCGCGCCCGCCTCAAGCTGGTCGCCGCCGCTTCCACAGGTTGCCGGCTTCGACCATTGCGTGATCGAGACGGCCGGCCTCCGGACCCACCTGGCTGCCATCGGCGAGGGTGATCCTGTCCTGATGCTGCACGGGTTCCCGCAGCACTGGTGGCAGTGGCACGTCGTCGCCCCGCGCATCGCCGCCGCCGGCTACCGCGTGCTGTGCCCCGACCTGCGCGGGGCCGGCTGGACCGTCGCCGACGAACCGCGGGTCGAACGTGAGACCAGGCTCCGCGACGTGCTCGCCCTGTTGGACGCCCTGGGCCTCGGCAGCGTCCATCTCGTCTCGCACGACATGGGATCCATCACGGCGATGCAGTTGACCTATGAGCACCCCGAACGGGTGAGGACGGCGGTGCAGTTGTCCGTGCCGCCGGGGTTCATGCGGTTCAGCCCCAGGCTCATGCCAGCCTTCCTGCACATGCCCCGACTGACCTTTCACCGCCCGGGCACCCCACTGCGCCGCCTCTTCTCGCCGCGGTACGTCTACCGCCCGATGCCGGAGGCCACCGTCGAGGCGCACCTGCTCCCGATGGGTAGCGCAGCGATCGACCGGGCGGTGAGTCCTCTCTTCCGTGGCCTGGTGTTACCCGAGGCCATGCGCATGCTCCGGGGCACCTACCGCCACCGTCGGCTCACCGTGCCCACCCGCTTCGTTTTCGGCCGTCAAGACGGCCCCTTCCCCGAGAAGCTCCTGGCCGACATCTGCCGTGACCCAGGACGGTTCGCCGATGACGTCGACTTCGCGTACGTCGACGAGGCAGCGCACTTCATCACCGACGATGCCCCGGACGCCGTCGCCGACCTCGCGCTCGACTGGTTCACACAAGCTCGGCTGACGTAACCCGGGCCCTCGGCGGACGCAACCCGGGCCCTCGGCGGACGCAACCCGGGCCCTCGGCGGACGTAACCCGGGCCCTCGGCGAGCGGAACGGTAAAGCTCCGTCCCCCGGCCCTGCCGGTGAATGGCGCGCACCCCCTGGGAGGTGCGCGCCAGTCGTCCGTCACGCTGCGTCAGGGATCAGGTCACGGCAGGGTCGCCACCCCGTTGCTGTACCTGATGACGTAGCTGGGGGGCTCGAACTGCGCCTTGTCGGGGCCGCAGTTGTCAGGGTCGTCGGGACCGACGCACGGCAGGATGCCGTCGACCTTCTCACCGACCCCGTTGACAACGTGGTTGATGGTGCCCGGTCCGCTGAGGTTCTTCGTCATCAGGTGGGTCAACACGACTCCCGGCGCGTCAGGTACCTCGTAGCCGTTCTCGGTCACGATGGTGGGGTCGTTCCGGTTGAAGACGTAGACGCCACCACCCCACAACTGGTGCTCCTTGACGTCGGCAGCGACCTTGTAGCCCGCCCAGCCCAGCGTGCCATCCGGTGTCGTCCAGTCGGCCTGCGTGGGCGGATCATAGGGCAGCTCGTTCTGGTAGAGCACGACACGGCCGCGTTCGCCGTTCCAGATCGTGTTGTACTCCTGGAAGTGCTCGACAAACAGACCAGTGGCCATCACGTCGTCGCCGTTGACCACCAGCCCGTTGCGGCCGATGTTGGTCGCCCACCGCTCGGTGTCACCGAAGTCCCCGGTGCTGGTGTCGAAGTCCTCGATGCCGTGGTCGGCACGCCACACCCAGGTGTGGTCGACCAGGACGTTGTTGCTGTTGATCTCCAAGGCGATGTCGGTCTTGCCGATGTGCGGGCCACCGACGCGGAAGTACACGTCGGACAGCGTTGTCGGGTTCGCCGGGTCGTTGTTCGGCTTGCCGTTGTTGCCGTTGGGCTTGCCGACCTGCAGGAGCACCTGCGACTCAACAGTGCCTGCGTCGATTGTCACGCCGGCCACAATCACGCCGGGCCGGTCAGCGATCGCGAGAGGGGTCGCGCCGTTGACGGCGGTCAACGTGGCCAGGCCCATGCCGAGCACGACAGTGTCGGCACGCTTGACGTCGACCGTCCGGGCTACCTGGTAGTCGCCGGGGGTGAGCAGCAAGTGCTTGCCGCGCGCGAGCTGGTTGTTGATCGTCTGGACCGAGTCCTGCGGGCGGGCCACGAAGAAATCAGAGAGCGGGATGGTTCTGCCGGGCGTCATCCCTGCTTCCCAGCTGATCCCGCTGGTATTGGTGTGCGCCGAGGGGACCCGCACCTGGTAAGCGCCCTTCGCGTCCACGAAAAGGTACGGCTTCTCCCGACTGACCGGGGTCTTGTCCAGCACGGTGTAGGGGGGATTGGGGTAGCTGGAATCCACAGGCACCGCTCCGGGATTCCCCGTGAAGGTCATGCCGGAGAACACCTGATTCCACACGGCGTTCGTCCAGACCCCAACCTTGCTGTTGCGGGCGTACCACTGCTGCTGGGAGCCGTTGATCACGTCGCCGGACGCCCTCGAATCGGCAATGTAGCCGCCGCTCGCGAACGACGGCGGGGTGCAGTAGTCCATGAGGCTCAGGGTGCCGCCTGTGATGTCAACCCGGCGCATCGAGACAGCCTGGGAGACGGCCCAGAAGTTCGCCGAAGCGGAACAACCCTCCTGATCCGACTTGTTGACATTGATCGTGAGGTTGGAGAGCGCCCTCCAGAAGTTGTTCAGCGCAAAACAGCCGGTGAACTCGGGGTCCTCGTCGAAACAACGGTTGTAGACCTCGATCGCGCCGTTGATCTGTACGTCACCGGGCGAGGCTCCCAGGCCGTAGCGGTCGGACCCCATCTCGTTGTCGACCTGCTTGGCGTGCACCTCCGCGAACTTCGCCTCGATCTCAGCCGGCGTCATGCCCGGATTGAAGATCGTGACGTTGGGCCCAAAGTCAGGGGCGCCCGCCGGGGTCGGGGCAGCATGCACCGACGGAGATCCCGCGCCGACAAGGGCAAGGAGAGTGGCGGCTCCGAAGAGCAGGAACCTGCGCAGGCGCATCCGACCGGTGTTCGACGGGCCTCCTGTGCCTGATGACGTCCGCGGATGTGATGTTCGACGTCGCATGCGATTCCTCCAATCCAGCGTGCGGGACTTGCCCCGATTCCGGAGGTGACAGCTCAAGCTGCTGGAGCCCGGGACAGTCGTTCGGAGGCGGGCACAAGAGCGCGGGAACGCGCTGGCACGACCCTCTCCGAGCGAGTGACCCGTGTCAAGAGTCAAGTCAAGTGAAGCGAAGGCCTCGCGAAGGGCGCCCGACTGACGTCAGCCCCACAGTTCGACGGCACCCTGGAGGACGATGGCCGCGGCGCCGACCAGGGCGAGCCCCACGACCGCCGTCCGCGCCTGGTCCGCCGAGACATGCCGCGCCACGCGCGTCCCAGCGACCAGACCGAGGGCGAGGCCGACCAGTGCGGCCAGCCAGCCCTCCCAGGGCAACTTGATCGGGTCCAGCGCGACGAGCGTTGCCACGCTCAGGCCCAGGAAGTACACCTGGATCGTGGCCACGAAGGCCTCGTGGCGCCACTTGGTCGACAAGGCGTACAGGACGATCGCGGGCCCGCCCACGCCGGCCGTCGCGTTCATGAAGCCCGACACAAGACCCGCCACCACGGCTCCCGGCCAACCCGTCAGGACGTGCGCGCGTTCACTCGCGACCATGGAGAGCACGGCGGCGATGACCAGCACGCCGATGACCATCGCCAGCGCAGGCGGCGGGAGCCTTTCGGCCACCCATCGTCCAGGGAGGATACCGACGAGCGCCGGAACGAGCAGCAGCACCGCCGTGCGCGGCTCCACGTCACGCCACACCTGCACCAACACCGCCACGGTGGCGACGGTGCCCAGCGCAATCGTCAGCGGCACGCCGTTGCCGGGGCCCAGCACAAGCACCAGGAAAGGACTGGCCACGAGCGCGAAGCCCATCCCGGTCACACGCTGGGCGGATGCCCCGACGAAGACGAACACCCCCAGCAACGCCAGCACGCCCCAGCCCATCGCACCCCCGTGGTCCCCGCCGATCCTCCCACGCCGGAATCACCCGCCGGGATCTACCCATTGTCGAGATCTCGCTCAACTGCCACGGTTGTGGCATGACTGACCTGTCCACGGTTGGGCCACATGCTCCGTGGTGCCATGGCAGCGATTCAGCGCCAACGGATTCGCGAGAGGTCGGTGACGGCGGTGTCTGAAGGCCGGTGGGTGGCAGGTTCAGCTCGCGATGCCGGGCGAGGCGTGGCAGGTGGGCTTCTCGGCGGTGTGGTGGCGGCCACCTTCGTGGTCACCCTGACGACTCTGATCAAGGAGGGGCTCGCCTGGGTCATGCGCCAGGACGTCTGGGTGATGGTGTCCGCCCCGTTTGTTGGCCTTGTCGTGGCGGTGCTGCTTCTCAACCTGGTCGCACACGGGCAAGCGGTCCAGCATGTGACGAGTCAGGACGCACCGCCTCGCAAGTTCGCAGCATGGCTGCAATTCCCGGCCAGCGCGGTCCGTGCCGACCTGACTTCGGATGTGGTCAAGAACGCCGGCCGCGAGGAGCAGTTCCCGTGGCGTCTCGCTCCGATCCGCGCTGCCGCGATCCTCGCCACGGTCGGTCTCGGCGCACCGATGGGCACGGAGTCTCCCGCAGCTCACCTCGGTGTGGCAACTGGCTCGGCGTTGGGGGCGCTCGGAGAACGGTGGCGGGGCTTGGCGCGCAGCGCAGGGGTCGGCGGCGGCGCTGCCGGTGTTGCTGCCCTGATGGGCCTGCCCCTGGTGGGGCTCGCGTTCATGTTGGAGCTCGGTCGGCGAAGCCGCGCTCCCCTTTCCCTGTCCAGAGTCCTGGCTGCGAGCAGTGGAGCGCTGGTCGGCTGGGGCTTCAACGTGGTGCTGGATCTGAGCCTGATCCGCTTGATTGTCCCGGCCATTGCCCCCGGGGACCTGGTTCTGGCCTTGGCGACCGCCCTGCTGGTGGGTGCCTTGTCCGGCGCTTTCGGTTCGGTGACGGGAGCCGCGATCTACAAGGCGCGCGGCTGGTCTGCCAGTCCGGGCGTGAAGCTCGTCACTGGTGGAGTGGTGCTCGTGGTCTGCATGGTGGCGATCGGATTCCTGGCCACGCCTGCTGCCGCGATCGGCCCGGGCGCCAGCGCGGTGAGCTGGGCCGAGGCGTCCACACCCTCAGCCTGGACGCTGCTGGCCGTGGTTGGGCTGCGGGCCGCGGCGACCACGGCCGCCGTGATGGCCGGTGGTTGTGGTGGGCTGTTCGTGCCACTCCTGTCGATCGGGGACCTGGCCGGTCGAGCGCTCGCCCCCGGGCTAGGGGTATCGAGCGACTTGGCGGCGGCGGCTGGCTCCGCAGGCAGCATCGCCGGTGGCTACCGCCTTCCGCTGACCGCGATCGCGATGGTGCTCACTGTTGGCGGGCCGATGCCCGCCCGGTTGACCTGTGTAGCGGCGGTGGGCTTCGCCACTGTGTCAGGGGTGGCTGCCGCCTACCTCCTTGACCGGTTCGTCCTGAACCGCGGATCCACGGAGTCCGCATCACGTTGACCCAGCAGCGTGCACAGGCCACGCCGCGCGCAGAGGTGGGTCGAGGTCAGGCGGCGGTCCGACTTGTCTCGCGCGCGAATCGGTCCGCCCACAGCTTCCACTCCCACAAGGTGAGCGCCATGAAGACCCCCGTGCCGATGACCGCGCCA
>CAZZGU010000026.1:0-5439 GCA_964653755.1 uncultured Nigerium sp.
TTGGTGGAGACGGTCATCATCACCAGGCCCGCGGAGTAGTCGACGATCTGGAATTCCTGGTCCCGATCGGACCCCGACACCGCCGCGGCAAGCCGGAACAGCGCCCCGAGGTCGTCGAACGCGAAGTCGCCCACCTCGAACGCCGCCTGCGAGACATATTCGAGATCGGACTCCACCTGCCGGTAGACCCCGTCACGTTCGGCCCACGTCTGCGCGACGCCCTCGACGAGGACGCTCACCTGGGCCTCCTCGCGGGTCACTTCGACGGCAAGCACCCGCCGCGTGCCCGCGGCCTCGATGATGCGCTCGACCTGGGCGCGCGCGGCCCCCGGTGCTGTGAGGTCGACGGCCTCCGGGGACGCGGACGCGCTGGGCGTGGCCGGGGCGGACGCCGCGGGCGTCGCCGAGGGAGAGGGGGCTGCGGTGCAGGCGAGGAGTCCGGAGAGGGCGACCACGCCGCAGGCGAGGGCTGCTCGACGACCGGATGTCACCGTCCGAGCCTACCCCGAGACGAGCGGCGCGTGACAGCAGAAGACACGGCCCAGCCGGAGCGGCCGGCCCCACTTCCAAACGACCGGGTCACCTCATACGTGACCCGGTCCTCGGGTCCTTTCCTACCGTCCCGCGCAGCGGTGGTCGGGGAGGACACGCCGGACGCGACCGCCACGCGGGTAGGCTGACGCCAGCCCTCCCGCCCGGTGGGGGCAGCGCTCTCGTCGCCTGGAGGAAGCATGATCGTCGTCACGCCCGTGGACGAAGCGGGACACTCGGCGGAATCGTGGGGCCGCGCTCAGCGCGTGGCGGTCGCGGAGGTCTCCGAGGGTGTGATCTCCCGCTGGGAGGAGCACCACGTCGGCTGGGACGTCTCGCACGACGCGGGCTCCCACGGCTCACACCACGCCCGCGTCGTCCGCTTCCTGCGCGACCACGGGGTGGAGGCGGTCGTCGTCTTCCACATGGGGGAGGGCATGGTCCGTGTCCTCGGCTCGATGGGGATCCCGATCCTGACCGCCACCGAAGGTGACGCGCGGGCGTCCGTGCTCGCGGCCGTCGCGGGCTGAGGCCCGCCGGCGCGTGCGTCTAGGATCGCCAGCACGCACCCTTCCGTCGATCGAAAGGCCCTGCTTTGGAGGACGAGAGCGCCCTGCGCGACACCGAGGTGAAGGAGCACACGGCTCCGGACCCCGAGCACCCGGCGAAGCCCGACAGCCCGACGGACATCACGCCGCTCACCTGGAAGTACGTCCTGACCCGGGCCGCGGCCGAGTTCCAACGGGACGAGGCCACCGACGTGGCCGCCGCCCTGACCTACTTCGCGGTGCTGTCCCTCTTTCCGGGCCTGCTGGCCGTCGTGTCACTACTCGGCGTGTTCGGCCAGGGTGAGGCCACGGTCGACTGGATCCTCGGGTTCATGGGGGCGAACGCCCCTGTCGAACTCACCTCCCTGCTTGAGGACCCGATCCGGCAGCTCACCTCGGGCGAGGGGAGCGGCCTGGCCCTGGTGACCGGCATCCTGGGCGCTTTGTGGGCGGCGTCCGCGTACGTGGGGGCCTTCGCCCGGGCGATGAACCGGGTGTACGAGGTCCGCGAAGGCCGGCCGTTCTGGAAGATGCGGCCGATGCAACTGATGGTGACGCTGACGATCGTCCTCACCGTCATGACCGTCATGGGCGCGTTCCTGCTCTCCGGAGAACTCGGCCGCGAGCTGGGCCGGTCGATCGGACTGGGGGAGCAGATCGCCACGGTGGCGTCATGGCTGGCGTGGCCGTTGGCGGTCGTCGCGGGCGTCGTGATCCTGGCGGTGCTCTACTACTTCACGCCCAACGTCCAGCAGCCGAAGTTCCGCTGGATCTCGGTCGGGGCCGTCGTGGCGCTTCTGGGCATGGGGCTCGCCGCCGCCGGATTCACCTTCTACGTGAGCAACTTCGCCAGCTACAACGCGACCTACGGCACCATCGGCTCGGTCATCGTGCTGCTGCTCGGCTTGTGGATCATGAGCAACGTCATGCTCTTCGGTGCCGAACTGGACGCCGAACTCGAGCGGGGACGCCAGCTGCAGGCAGGCATCGTCGCGGAGGAAAGCATCCAGTTGCCCCCTCGCGACACGCGCCAGATCGACAAACGCCGCAGCAAGAACGCCGTGCTCGTCACGTCCGGGCGTGAAATCCGCGAGTCCTCGGGAGCCGACGACGGGACCTCCACGCCCGGCACCCCCCACTCCGGCACCCCCCACTCCGGCACCCCCCACTCCGGCACCCCCGACTCCGGCTCCCCCCACTCCGGCTCCCAGGACGCCCCCCCGGCTGCCGCGCGGCGGGAGCCCCGTGACTGGTACTCCGACCCCGCCACGCGCCGGGCCCTGGCTTTGACCGACTCCGCGGCCGTCACGCCAGGGCGATCCCCAGCAGAGCCGCCCCGCTGAACGCGACCTCCAGGAAGCCGATCCGGGCCGCGCTCGGCGCCGGCACCAGTCGTGGCACCACGAACGCCCGGACGGTGGTGGCCGCGAAGAACGCCGCCCACCACAGGGGCAGGCCCGCGAACGCGGCGAGGACGGCCGCGACCCCGGTGAACCCGGCGTGCCAGGCCACGGAGGCGGCCAGGAACCGGGGGTTGCCCCGCTCTCGGATGTTGGTCTTCACGTAGAGGACCGTCCCGAAGAAGTAGGCGAACAGCAGGCTGACCACCAGGAGCGGGCCCGCGGCGTCCGGATCCGCGAGAAGGTCCGCGGGAGCGGTGTAGCGGGCCACGAGCCCCATGAGGGACGCCGCCGCGATCGTGAGTGCCCCGCCGATCGTGGCCCGCTCCCGGCGTTGCGCGGCCAGCCAGAGAGCAGGGAGGAGGAGCGGCAGGTAGAAGGGCACCCAGCCCAGGATCCCCGGGCCCGCCAGCAGGAGGGTGACAACCCCGGCGACCGCCGCGAGGACCGTCCACGTCACCAGAGGGGGAACCAGGCGCGGGCGGCGTCGGGCGGGCGCCTTGAGCCACACGGAGGCGGCGAAGAACGCGAAGTAGCTGAGCATCCAGAAGACGAACAGGCTGGCGAGATACGGCGCGAGCGCGGCCTCGCGGGCACGGAGGATGACCCCGGCCACGAACGGGACCACCAACATGGCCCACGCGCCGTGCTGGTTCGGGACCCAACCGGTGTGTCGTGCCATCCCTCGAGCCTATTCCACGGGTGAGCTGGAGAAACCTCCGGGATCCAGGCGGGTCGTGCGCGTGACCGTGTAGTGGCGGTCGCGGGCCACGATGCGGGTGGGGCCTGTTCGGTGGAGTTCCGCGAGGTAGGGGAGGTGGCTGTTGTACACGACCCACAGGTGGCCGCCCGGCGCCAGTGCCGTCCCCGCTTCCCGTAACAGAGCGAGGGTGGGCGTCGAGTCCTTGGCGGCGCCCTGGTGGAAGGGCGGGTTGCAGGCGATGAGGTCGACGCTGCCGGGGGACAAGACCTCGAGACCGACCGACTGGCGGGCGTCGACCGTGAGTCCGTTCGCTCGGGCGGTCAGGGCCGCCGAGGCGACCGCAGCTGCCGACACGTCGGTGGCCGTGACCGCCCAGCCGCGGCGCGCGAGCCAGGCAGCGATGATGCCCGACCCACAGCCCAGGTCGAGGGCGCGCTGCCCGCGTTCCGGGGCCGGGGCGGCCTCCAGGGCCTGCAGGAGCAGCCGGGTGCCCGCATCGAGGCGGTTGGTGGCGAAGACCTGGCCGTGCGCGACGACGGTGAGGCCGAGAGCCTCCTCGACGCGGCTCCGCGGCCAGCGCAGAGCCCCGGTGGGCTTCGGGCCGGACGCGTGGAGCACCCGCGATTTGTCGCGCCCCAAGCTCGCGCGCACGGTCGTGAACGAGCGTGCGAGCGCCACGTTCTGGGCCGGCGTCATGTGCCGGGTACGCGCGCCGGCGACGACGCGGCCGTCCGGCGCGACGAGGAGCGCCAGCCGCTCCGCCAGATCCTCGACCTCGGAGACCGCACGGGGCAGCCGCCACCACACCAGGTCGGGACGCCAGCCGTCCGGGGGCGCCGCCAGGTCGGCCAGCGCAGTCTGTGGGGGGAGGAGCCTGGACTCGCGTAGATCGTCGCACCAGGCGCGGACGTCCGCCCCGAGGTCGGCCGCCCAGCGGGTGAGGGAACCGCCCACGTCGTCGACCACGAGGACGCGTCCCGACACGGGACCTGACTCCTCCACGATGAGGCGGGCAACGGGGTCGAGGGTCACCGGAGCATGCTGTCACGCCGTCCACCTTGTGAGCCAGCGGGGGTCGAATCGTCGGAGCGTCGCCGACCCAGTAAGTTTGGCCCTGAGCGTTCCCGTGACCGCGGAGCACACGAAGGAGAAACACCACCCATGACAGAGCAGACGAAGTACGTCTACGACCTCCACGAGGGCGACATGTCCATGAAGCCGCTTCTGGGCGGCAAGGGGGCCGGCATCGCCGAGATGAACCGGATCGGCGTCCCCGTCCCCGACGCCTTCACCGTGACGACGCACGCCTGCGTCGCCGCCATGAACAACGACGGTGCGTGGCCCGAGGGCCTGGAGGGGCAGATCGAAGCAGGCCTGGCCCGCCTCGAGGAACGTACCGGTCGCACGCTCGGTGGCGCGGAGAAGCCGCTCCTGGTCTCGGTGCGCTCGGGCGCCATCCAGTCGATGCCCGGCATGATGGACACGATCCTCAACCTGGGCATCTCCGACGACACGGTCATGGCGGTCGCCGCCGAGGCCGACAACGAGCGCTTCGCCTGGGACTGCTACCGGCGGTTCATCCAGATGTACGGCGAGGTCGTCGAGGGCGTCGCCCCCCACGTCTACGAGGACGCGCTGACCGAGCTGAAGCTGGCCAAGGGCGTCTCGAACGACACCGACCTCGATGCCTCGGACCTCAAGGGTCTGGTCGACACCTTCAAGCGCCTCTCCAACGAGGCCCTCGGCGGTCACTGGACGACCGATCCCACCGAGCAACTCCACCGCGCGGTGAACGCCGTCTTCAAGAGCTGGCTCAACCCGCGCGCCGAGGTGTACCGCCGCAGCCAGGGCATCTCGCGGGATCTCGGCACCGCCGTCAACGTGCAGCAGATGGTGTTCGGCAACCGCGGCGAGACGTCCGCCACCGGCGTCTGCTTCTCCCGCAACCCCTCCACCGGCGGCAAGGAACTCTACGGCGAGTTCCTGACCAACGCGCAGGGCGAGGACGTCGTGGCCGGCATTCGCACCCCGAGCCCCCTGAACGAGGCCACCAAGTCGGAGCACAACGCCGCGCTCGTTTCGCTCGAAAAAGCCATGCCGAAAGTCTACACCGAGCTTGACGCCATCCAGAAGAAGCTGGAGAAGCATTACAAGGACATGCAGGACATCGAGTTCACGATCCAGGAAGGCCGGCTTTACATGCTTCAGTGCCGCGTGGGCAAACGCACCGGCACGGCCGCGCTCAACATGGCCATGG